>CALVAT010000175.1 GCA_944325565.1 Candidatus Gastranaerophilales bacterium | reverse complement strand
CGAAGAAATGCCCGACATAGCCGATGCCAAGTGGCAACAAATTTCGGTAATAGAGGCGGATTCTTACGACGAATTCGATTTGAACAATAAGGTTTGGGGAACCGAACCCGACTATTCGATCCCCTTAACTACCGAAAAGAATGCTTCCGACGAAGCTAAGGGTTGGTATTATAAACCCGTCGACAACAGAAGTAACTCCGCTTATTTCGACGTCAAATACCTGCCGTATGCCGAAGCTGCGGCGAACGACGCGATAGGCGCGTTCGACTTCACAAAAGCCGCTGAATCGGGCGATCCCGCCGATTACGAAACCGTACAATTCGACGTCATTCAATATTCGCATACCGATTACACGGCTTCGACGTTGTATTTCATACCTTCGTATACCGCGGCGGACGATAATGCCGGCACGGCGACTTCGGGACTGCACATTACTCCGAATAAATTCTACAGACTGTCGCTGTGGGCAAAGACGGCGAATCTTGCGGAAGGTTCGGCGTTTACCGTCAGCGTATTCGATCGCGAAACCGACGCGGTCATCAATTCTTCCGCGACGGTTGCCGACATAGGCGAACTGAGCGATTGGACGGAGATATCCATACTCTTCCGCGCCAACGCCGTCACCGCTAACGATATTTATATTGTAATAGAGTTCGGCGAAGGCGACTTCTTTAACGACGCCGATCACGCAAAAGGTACGATATACCTCAGCGCGTTTACCTATCAACAGTTGGAATATTCCGAATATAACGACGCGAAAACGGGCACTTATGTAAAGAAAGCTTCGTTGGCTTCTTCGGGCTCGTACGGCTCGGTCTCTAACGGCAACTTCGGAACGATCTCGACCGACAACTATTCCGAGGACGAGGATAGGGAGGAAGGCGAAAGCATTTTTGACGAAAACGGCAACCTTGTCGGCGAAGCCGATCCCGACGGTTGGGACGACGCTACGGCGCATACGCCGATAGCCGCGCCTACCGTTGCGACGGGCACGCATACTCATATCGCTTGGTCGGTTCCCGGCGAGCTGGAGGCTCTGTTAAGGCAGGGAGTTACTTTCTATATCTTCATGAACGACTTCCTTGTCAGCGAGGGCGTTACCGACGACGGCGTGCCGGTAGGTAAATTGACGGTCAACTCCGACAATCTGCCCAAAAAAGCCAGCGACGGCGATTACGACTTTACTTTCGGCGACGCGGATAAGGACGGCAATACCTTATATAACGGCGAATACTACGTCCGCGCCTTGTTCGAAAAGGACGGCAAATATTACGTTTCGGCGGCTTCTTCCGTCGTAAATATCACGTCCGCGACCAACGGTATTATGACGGCTCTGGGTTCCGACAAAATGCCCGACGAACATAAATCGGTTCTGGGCGAAAACGCGGTACGCTCCGGCGTTATCAATGTAGAAAGCTATGACTTTACTAAGGTCGGTTTGGCAGGCGATTACGTCATGTACGGCGGCGACGGCGCTTACCGTTCGACCTCTTCGAAGAACCTTTTGATGATCCACAGCGATTACGAAACCTACACGGGATACCAAAGCTCTTCGATGACCTTCAGCGCCAATTCTTATTATAGGATCAGCGTTTGGGTAAAGACGATCGGCAACGCAACGGCTTCCGTGACCCTTGCCAACACCTCGAACGCATACGAACTGAATACGAACTATTCGGGATACGACGAAGCGAACAACGGCAGATACGAAGGCTACGTCAATATCAATACCGGGGACGTTTGGAAACGTTTCGATTTCTATGTCGCAACGGGAATGAACTCCGCAAGGGCTGAAATCGAACTGTTCCTGGGCAATAAGTACGCGAACAATACTTTGGAATTGGTTGCCGGCGGCACGGTAACGGTCGACGACAAGGAAGAAAGCTATGACGCAGTCAAGGTTTCTTACGGACTGTCCTCCGGCACGGTATTCTTTGACGACGTCTATATGACAAAGATCGAAGAGGACGTTTACAACAGCCTGGTTTACGGATTCGGAAACCCGGACGAAACGGCAGAGGAAGATCTCCGCGAAGAATTGTTAAAGGATAACGGCGCTTTCTACGGCGTGACAGCAGACGAAATCAACGCTATGGATAAAGACGCGTTGATCGAAAAACTCGCCGAAGTCAGAGAATTCAAAGTCAGCGTCAACGAAAATACGGTTGATTACACCTCCGGAATGATGAACCTTTCCGAAACTACGGGCACGGGATCCTTCTTTAACAACGATTACGTGTTCAAACTGATAATGCGTTTCACCGATTCGTTCGATAACTTTGACGAACGCGACGACGACGAAGAGTATCAGGGCGACGAACCCGCGTCGTTCGATCACCACACCTATACCGGATTCGACCAGGGCGAAGACGACGCACCGAATATTCTGTACGGCGTTTACGACCGCGAAAACGACTTGAATTACAGCACCTTTATCGAAAGGTTGTTCGCTAACGACGGCAACACGGCTTTGGCGAATGTTTCCGCCAGCCAATTACAGTCGTTCCTCAGCTCCGGCGCCGCCTCCGGCGACAGCAAGGTTCTGATGTTAGCCAACCTCGGCGAAGCGGGCGCGCAATATTACCGTTCGGCTTCCAGCTTCTCCTTCTCGGCGGAATCTTATTACAAGATCACGTTCCAGGCTAAATACCTGCCGTTCGGCGAAGCCGGTCATACCGAATTCAGGTTCATTTACAACAACTCCAAGAATGAATACGAAGCGTTGCAAATTACGCCCAACTCTATCGAGGACAGCGCGTATACGACATACAGCTTCTACTTCTATAACGAGAACACTTCCTCGCTGTCCGCGTACTTGCAATTCAACCTGGGTTCGAACGAATCCGTAGGTGACGGCGAGCGCGAAGAGTTCATGAATAACGGTATTCTGTTGGTAGATAACGTGACTATCGAGGATATTACCGAAGTCGACGCCGACGCCGACGGCGTGCCCGCAGAGTACACCGAATACCTGAACGGCACATTGACGGGCGTTGTGACGGGCGGTTACGTCAACGAATTGGTTGAAACCGACGATAAAGAGCCCACCGAGGAAGATCCCGACGACGGCGACGGCAACAAGATCAATCCTCAGGTTTGGCTGATCGTTTCCTCTGTCGTTATCGGCGTGATAATCATTGCGGTCGTTATAGTACTGACTTACCGTAAGATAAAGGGTAAGGTACAAAAGAAGTTAAAGAAGGTCAAAGGCGAAAGCAAAGTTCCGACCGATCTGGAAGAACGCGTAAAGAAGAACGATCTGAACCGTAAGGCGGAAAACAAGAAGAAAGACATCAACGCCGACGAATACAAAGACTGATAAGCAGTCTTAATCCGAATCGAAGCAGCCCGCTAATCGGCGGGCTGTTTTTTTGCGTTTTGAAATCGACAGATAAAATTTAAATTAATGTATACGCGCGGAAAGTGGCTATTGTTTGCAGTCGAGTCACCGAAAAAAATCCGTACCTTGTGCGGTACGGAAAGAAATATGTTTTAGCTATATCGGTTTTAAGGGAAGATTATTCCCATTCTATTGTGGCAGGGGGTTTTGAAGTTATATCGTAAACGATTCGGTTTACTCCGTCGACTTCGTTGATAATGCGGTTGGAAACCAGGGCGAGGATCTCGTAGGGGATACGCGCCCAATCCGCGCTCATGGCGTCCACGCTGGTCACGGCGCGAAGGGCTACGGTGTAATCGTAAGTCCTCATATCGCCCATAACGCCTACGCTCCTTAAATCGGTGATAACCGCAAAGTATTGCCAAATTTCGGAATCCAGACCGTTATTCATGATCTCCTCGCGGAAGATATAGT
>CALVAT010000174.1 GCA_944325565.1 Candidatus Gastranaerophilales bacterium | reverse complement strand
AGCCGTACCCTGCGGGCATCCTGATTCGTATGGCTCGCCTTCGGCTTGCCAACGACTCAAGCAAGAATCTAATAAAAGAATCTAAACTTTTGTAAAAAAAAACACTAAATCCCTAAAGAATTACACAAAACAATCCGAAATAAAACATTAGGATATTAACGAAAGGTCTAATTATGGTTAGTATGAATAAAAAAAGAGTAATAAACTCCCTTTGTGCAGCAGCGTTTTTAGGCGCGTTGATTGTCTACCCGCAATCATCATTTGCAGAAGCACCAGTGCCGACATTAGACCGTGTAAAATCAGAGCAAACGACCTTTCTCGATACCTCACATCAATCTTACGCACTTACACAACTCACCGATGACGAAACAGCACCTGACGGCGCAATCACCGTCAAAATCGGCGATAACACATACCACTACACCCCGTCAGAAAATACGGATGTTTTAAAGAGCCTTGCTTCAACAGGGAGCACTGCTCTAATTGAAACGACATCGGACAAAGCCCTATACACAGTCGGGGATAAATACTATACCTATGACCCATCAAAACTCAAAGACTCAGCCTATACCCTGACAGAAGCAGCGTCAGCCGACGAACCTAATACAATCACGCTTTATGAAAAAACAGAAGTGATAAAATACTATGACCCGACAACAGGTGAAGAAGTAGCTGAAGCAGATAGACAGGAAGGCGTAGAATACAAAGAAGTCACAACAATCGAAACCACGCCGAAATATTACACAGTATCTTTAAAACAGACAGAATATGGCGACAAAAATGCGGCAAATGCAGTAGCTCACTATTATAAATGGACAAATGACGGCACAGGCTTAAAACTGGAATCAGCAACAGAGGCAGAAGCAAAGCTGACATACCGGGCAGACCCAGCACGCCTTGCTGATGAAAGGATAACAACAGACCAAAACGGTGCAGATATAAATGAAGATTTTATTATAAATACGAATGCTGACGGCGGGGCGATTTATAACTATTATGGAACAATCGGAGATATAACAGGTGATTTTATCAGCAACTATGCGTTGTCTACAACTGGTTCTGCCTATGGCGGGGCGATTTATAACACTGGAACAATCGGAGATATAACAGGCGATTTCATAGGAAACTATGCATCCAGCAATTATTCTGCCTATGGCGGTGCGATTTATAACAGCAGAGGAACAATCGGAGATATAACAGGAGATTTTATAGGTAATTATGCTGCTACCGTAGGCGGGGCGATTTATAACTATTATGGAACAATCGGAGATATAACAGGTGATTTCATTGGCAACTATGCGTTGTCTACAACTGGTTCTGCCTATGGCGGGGCGATTTATAACACTGGAACAATCGGAGATATAACAGGCGATTTTATCGGCAATTATTCATCTCGTTTGGGCGGAGCGATTTATAACAGCAGAGGAACAATCGGAGATATAACAGGTGATTTTATAGGTAACTATACATCCGCATATAAAATGGGCTATGGTGGAGCAATTTATAATGAAGATGCAACAATCGGAGATATAACAGGCGACTTTATTGGCAACTATGTGTCATCTACTTCTACCAGAGCCTATGGCGGGGCGATTTATAACACTGGAACAATCGGAGATATAACAGGCGATTTTATCGGCAACTATGTTTATTCTTCCGAGGCCGATGCATATAGCTATGCCAATGGCGGAGCGATTTATAACTCTGGAACAATCGGAGATATAACAGGCGACTTTATAGGCAACTATGCAAATTCAACTGTGGAAAAAGGTTATGCCTCCGGCGGGGCGATTCGTAACTATGAAACAATTGGAAATATAACAGGCGATTTTATCGGCAACTATGCATTAAGTAATTCTGAGTCCTATGGCGGGGCGTTTTATAGCGAAGGAGGAACAATCGGAAATATAACAGGCGATTTTATAGGTAACTATGTGTCTTCGACTAATGATTCTGCTTATGGCGGAGCGATTTATAACTATGGTAATTTCGGTAAGTCAACAATCGGAGATATAACCGGCGATTTTATAGACAACTATGCACAATCTAAAAATAGTTATGCTTTAGGTGGTGCTATATGCAACTATATTTCAAGTTCAAATTATGCAACAGAATTCAATTTGACAAATAATAATTTTTTGAATAACAATGCTTCTGGTAAGAAATTATCCAAAGGCGGTGCAATATTCACAAACTCTGACCTTACAATAAATGCCGATAATGGCAATGTATTGATATCAGGCAACTATACTGAATCAAACGGGGTAAAAGAGAATAACGCAATATATGTTGCAAATTTTGCAAATTCATCTGGAAAAATTCAACGAAACACAACCTTTACCCTCAATGCAATAAATAATGGTAAAATTCAAATAGACGATACAATTGCCGGTGGCTCCTATTATTACTCTTCCTCGAGTCTAAAATTCTGGGAAACCTCTGACCACGCCTACACATTAGCATTAACAGGCGATGGTACAGGCACAATCAGCCTTTACAATGACATTAAAAATGCAAATGTAACATCTGACAACGTCACAATCGACTTTGCCAACGGCGAAACAAGAGACTACGACTTTGTCTCTATGACAGCAGGTGAGAACACAAATCTCAACCTCGACGTCGACTTCTCTAACAAAACAGCCGACACAATAACAACTCAAAATGTTTCAACCGGCACACTTGTCATAAATTCAATAAACGAACTTGGTTCATCAGACGGGCCAATCACAGTCCAGATAATCAAAAACACAAGTGTCTCATCCACATTACAGCTTGCCCTCGGTGACAATATTACAGAAGTAACAGAAGAGTTTGTATTTGATCAAAACTTTGTTGAACATAATAAAACATTCATGCAAGAAGGCGGCTTGTCGCTTGCAACAACAGATACAACCAATGACTCATTAACAATTATTCAGGAAAAAATCTATGACACACTGCAATTGATAAACAGCTATCAAACAGACGAAGAAAGAACTTTTCAGTTCGCTGATTCTTCAAACTACACGTTGTCTGTGGACTTGAACCCGACAACAGCAGGCGTTTTAAACATCAACGGCGTTAGTGCCGCTGCACCATCAACACTGGATGCAAACGCTCACACCCTGTTCAACCTCCAAAACGAAACAACCTTGAACATCAATAATACAACTATAGAAAACGCAAAAGACTACGCAATAAAAGCAGAAAACCAAAATGCAAACGTCAACTTAACAAATACTTCCTTCAAAAATACAGACGGTACTGCTATACAATCTAACATAGACCTTAACATCACATCCGACGCAGGAAAATCAGAATTCACCGGCAACACATCTGCAATCTACATGAACGACGCCTCTAAAACAATAAACATGAAATCCGTAAATCAAGGAGAAATTGTCCTTAACGACACAATCGACGGGGCTCAAGGCTATACCCTTGCCCTCAACGGCGACGACAAATCAAAAATTACAATAAACAACAATGTAAACAACGCAAACATATCTTTAGATACCACAAACCTCTACATAGGCCGTGAAGATGTGTTCAACAACAGCATTGCACTTTCCCTCAACTCAGGCACAATGTATCTTAACAACAACACAATCGGAACAATGCACGTTCCAACCCTTAACCTGAACGGCAACACAGATCTGTACGTCGATGTAGACCTTGC
>CALVAT010000173.1 GCA_944325565.1 Candidatus Gastranaerophilales bacterium | reverse complement strand
ACACACGCTTCCGAAGAAAAAGATAAAGAAGCTCAAAGAAGAGCAGCACAAAAGAACAATGCCCGCAAACCTTCCGCTATTCTGGAAGAAATTGAAGGTATGTTCGGTGCTCCTGACTTCACAATAGGTGATGAATAGACTTTAACACGATAATAGAAAAAGCCCTTGCATAGTGTGCAAGGGCTTTTTTATTGTTTGCATTTTTGTAATAAATTATAAATATATTTGGCTTAAACAAGCGATTCTTCAGTCACATACGTTTATTCAGAATAGCGCGTTTATCCAAGAAAAAAGGTTGAAGTTTAAACTTCAACCTTTTTTCTTGGATAGTTTGTTGATTAGTTATGTTTATCTGTCATAACAAACAAGCTGATAAGATCATTTAGCGCCACAGCCTGTTTTTTATAATCTTGCACCTGTTTTTCTAGGTTTTTTATGTGATTTCTATATTCTGCAATTGTTGACATACAGGCTTTTGCGCTGGCTGTTATACTATCTTGACCCTGTTGTGCTTCTTTCAATACACTATTCATTGAAATGCCAAGAGCTTCCATAGTTTGACGTATAATCTGCGCACCTGTTTGTTTTGATACACCCTGCGGCAATTGCATAATAAGTCTTTTCAACACTGCAACATTAGCCGGCATAGAATAATTATTTTGCGGCTGTGTTATGTTTAATTTTTGTGTTTGTGGGAATGCTTCTTTTTCTTCAAACATAGGTGTTTCCGTTTCTTCAAAATTTATATTAGGTGTAGTCGGGAAGGTATCTTCAAAACTGTCGTTTGATGAAGAATCTAAAGACAAATCCATGTCAGGCAGAGCATTTATCTCTGAATTATCATTCATTGAAAAATCAGAAAATTCATCGTCCAATCTGACATTATCATTTGAAGTATTGTCATATATTTCAGGTTGAATAGCTGCTTCGTCTTCAAGAGAAACAACATTTTCTTTCTTTTCAGGTATAGGCTGAATTTCAATCTCAGCTTGTTTTTTCAATGCCTGAACTATTTTTTTACCTACACCGGATGGAAGTTTATTTTCTGCCATTTTAGTAACCTTTACTCTTAATTGATTATCTAAATTATATATAAAATATAAAATCATGACAAAGATATTTACAATTTATTAAGAAACGGTAGTTTTATTGTTGTATCGGGCTTAGATTTCATATTAATGTACGAGTTTTTATGACAGGACTGGATTTTTAAACATTTTTTTTATAAAATATGCTCGTACAATAGAGCTACTCCATTTGTCGACAATCACCCCATAAAAGCTCTAATAATGAGGAATAATATGACTATATTAATATTTTTACTTGCTGCACTGTTCCTGTATGTTGGTGTTTATTCACTTTATTATGCGGTTTGTGTTTTTTACAGCACAAAATCAAAGAGATTTTTGATAAAACAGAAATACCATGCTGCTGCTCAACCTCATAATATCATTGTTATTATTTATGCACGTAATAATGAATCTACTGTTGTTCCTCTTTTAGAGGCATTAAATAAACAGAATTACCCAAAAGAAAATTATCAGATACATATTATACTGGACAACTGTACGGATAACTCTTCAAACATTCTTGAATTCATAGGCGGAGCAAAAATCTGGCGTGTTGGCGAGATTGCGCCGGTCGGCAAAGATGAGTCGGTTTCTTGGCTTCTTGAGGGGTTGTTGTCTTATCAGAATGTTGATGCATTTTTGTTCCTGAGTGCTGACAGATATATCGATGAAAACTTTATTTCTTCTGTTAACGCAAATCTTCAGGGTGAGGACATCTTAATAGGTTCAACAGATTATATTACGCGCCGCAAATGTCTGTTTAACGGTATAAGAACTACTTACCGCTCTTATACTGACAGAATTTTTAACTGTTCTCGTTCATTAATGGGACTGGCAAGTGTTGTTGATTCAGATATATTTGTTATTAAAAAAGATGTGCTTGAAAAAATCCAATGTGTCGATTTTAAGGATATTAACAGCGAGCTAAAGTATACAACTCTGCTTGTTCGCAATGGCTTTATCCCGAAATTTTGCCCGCTTATAAAGACTTATACCTCTATAGATAACTACAAATGCAGAAAACAGTCCGTATCGTTTAAATTTTCACTTGTATGGAACTGTCTGCCTTTGATTATAAAATCTACCCCAAAACTCGGTGAGTTTTTGATGAATGTGTTAACGCCCAATTTTTGGCTTCTGTTTATAATATATTTCGGGCTTTTAAGCTTTACTTCGTCTTATACAATTAATATTGAGTCCAAGGTATTCAGCCTATCGGCTTTGCTTGCTGGATTGATTAACTTTAATTTGATTTTCGGTTTTGCATTTATACTTGGTTTTGCCTTTCTGGTATCTTTGTTTACCTCGAAAATCGGCAGGCAAAATGTCGGTTATCTTGTTGTTTATCCTTTATATTCACTTTTAAAAATATTTATGCATATACCTCTTGTTAGCACACTTATCAATAAAATGACCCATAAAAAAATTGAAGAAGAACGTGAAACTTCAACCGTAGAGGTTATGGTAACAGACGGTAAAAATAATTTAAAATGCAAGCTGGATTTGATTTCTGAAAGCGGGCTTGTGAAGGCGGTATTCAGGTTTAAAAAGAAGAAATATTCTTCTTCTTCCCAGATACGCATGCTGGACGCTATACAGGAAGTATCTAACAAATTGAATGAACATGGATTTAGAATAAAAATCTGTCAATCCTGCGGTTATTTTAACCTTAAAATGGATGGATCAACAAACATGGTTAAAGGCTATTGCAACAGGCTGGTTGTTCAGAAAGAAACAGATGTACCTATGGATACAATCTTGTGGAACTCATGTCCTTATTTTGTTCCGCAGGAGGTTAACAAAATTATTGACCTGAACTCATTTAGAGAAAATTTATAACATGACCCGAGAAGATTCTAAATACTGGCTTGCTTTTGCTTCAATAGAAAAAATCGGCAGCGTTTTTATAAAAACACTGTTCGAGCATTTCGGCTCAATAAAATCAGCATGGTGTGCCGGAGCTGACGAAATTTATAAGGTTGAGAATCTTCCAAAAGGTCAAATAAACGATTTTATTAATGCAAGAAAAACAACGAATCCTGATGAGTGTATTGAATATATACACAGCAAGAATCTTAAATTTATCACATATACGGATTCTGATTATCCATACCTGTTAAAACAGATACACAATCCTCCTATGACCTTGTTTTATAAGGGCGATTTGTCACGCTGCAATTTTTCCAGAACACTTGCTGTTGTCGGGTCAAGAAAAGCCAGCGAAGCGGCGAAAACTGTTTTAACTGGGATTATAGATGAGTTCAAAAATACAGACATTTGTATAGTTTCAGGACTTGCAATAGGCATTGATACGTGCGCACATCAAGCCGCAATAAAAAACAATCTGTCCACAATAGGTGTTATAGCAAGCGGATTTGATTTTGTTTATCCAAAGCAAAACAAATATCTCTATGACAGGATAGAAAACGAGTGCGGTGTTATCTTTAGTGAATACTGGCCGACTTTTGACCCTCTTCCGTGGCGTTTCCCTCATAGAAATAGAATAGTTACAGGGCTTTCTAAGGGAACACTTGTCGCTGAAGCTGCAATGAAAAGCGGAGCATTGATTAGCGCAAATTTGTGCCTTGAACAAAACAGAGAACTTATGTGTATGCCGGGGCTGCTGACAAACCCTAATACCGAGGGGATATATAAGCTCATAAAAAACGGTGCGGCAGTTGTTACACGTGCACAGGATATTTTAGACGCTCTGGACTGGCAGATAGAGGTTAATAAACCGGAAAAACCAGTGAGCAAAATAGAAACGCTTGATTTAACAGAAGATGAAAAAACTGTTTTTGAGCTTGTGGCGGCAAATGAAATGACGGTGGACGCGATTGTTGCTCAATCGAATATTGACTTTGGGGCGCTAACTTTGATTTTGATGAACCTTGAATTAAAAGGGTATATAAAACAAACTGACGGCGGAAAATATATGTCGGTTGTGAGTGTTGGCTAAACCTTTTTCTAATAGGATAAGCATCCTCAAAAACCTTTGTCAATCAACTTTTTGAGTGATGTTATGGTTTTGTTTTTGTAACAATTTGTTAATAAAGCCCGAAAAAATGTTTAGAATTTTGAAAATTGGGTATTTATAAAATAGAAGGATATGAATTAATAAAGGTGAGCTATATGAAAAACATTAATAATGTGTATAATGAAAACCCTTGTCCTGCAATGATTTGCAGCGTTCGGGGGTGGGGGCTGTAAGCTAAAAACGCACTCACTGCGTGAAAATTACCCCTTTAATCATAAAGTGACCCCGTGTCATCGTGAGGCTACCACGCGTAATACTGAGCCTCTTCATGTCATTCTGAGCGAAAGCGAAGAATCTAAGAAAAATCCTTTACGTCATCCTGAGACCACCTCGCGTCATTCTGAGCGCAGCGAAGAATCTAAGACAAGAATCTAAACTTTTGTAAAAAATAACACTAAATTCCTAAAGAATTACACAAAACAATCCGAAATAAAACAGTAGGATATTTAGAAAGGTCTAAGTATGGTTAGTATAAATAAAAAAAGAGTAATAAAATCCCTTTGTGCAGCAGCATTTTTAGGCGCGTTGATTATCTACCCGCAATCATCATTTGCAGACGTTCCAGTGCCGACCTTAGACCGTGTGAAGGAAGAAAACAAAAACTTTATCAACTCTTCACATCCGACATATACTTTAACAGAACTTACTGCCGATATAACTGCTCCTGAGGGCTCTATTACCGTCAAAATCGGCGATAACACATACTACTATACCCCGTCGGAAAACACGGATGTTTTAAAGAGCCTTGCCTCAACAGGCAGCGTTGCACTGGAAGAAACAACAGACCAGTCAAACGCCATTTATTCAACACCTGATGGGAAATACTATACCTACAACCCTGACAAACTCAAAGACTCAGCCTATACCCTGACAGAGGCAGCGTCAGCCGACGAACCTAATACAATAACTTTATATGAAAAACAAGAAGTGATAAAATACTATGACCCGACAACAGGTGAAGAAGTAGCTGAAGCCGATAGACAAGAAGGCGTAGATTACAAAGAAGTAACAACAATCGAAACCACGCCGAAATATTACACTGTATCTTTAAAACAAACCGAATACGGCGACAAGACAGCAGACAGCGCCAAACCCGTTTATTTTAAATGGACAACAGACACTGACGGCAATAAACAATTTACTCAAGAAGGCGCAAGCGCTGATGATTACAATATAGTTTACTACATGCAGACGGAATACGGGGACAAAAATGCGGCAAATGCAGTAGCTCACTATTATAAATGGACAATCGACGGCACAGGAAATAAATTGGAATCAACAACAGAGGCAGCAGAAGCAAATATAACCTATTGGGAAGACCCGACAAGGACAGCCCCTTCTAGAATCACGTCAAACCAGAACGGTGCTGATATAAATAATAATTTTATTGGATTAAATTATACAGTAAGATCATTCAATGCCGGTGGCCCTGGGGCAAGTAATGTCAGTGGTGGCGGTGCGCTTTTTAACGTTGAAGGAATAATCGGAAATATAACAGGCGATTTTATTGGTAACTATGTGTTGGCAAAAAGTGATTCTTTCGTAGCCCAAGGTGGGGCGATTTATAACAATAATGGAACAATCGAAGGTATCACAGGTAGCTTTATAGGAAATTATGCCGATAGTGATGCTGGAGCTATTTATAATTACTATGGAACAATTGGAGATATAACAGGTGACTTTATCGGCAACTATGCTGATAGTTATGGTGGGGTAATTTATAATTATGTTGGAACAATCGGAGATATAACAGGCGACTTTATAGGCAACTATGCATTGAGATCTGGCGGTGCTATTTATAATTCGGGAACAATCGGAGATATAACAGGTGATTTCATAGGTAACTACGCGAGTAGTGCTTCTTCAGCCGATGGCGGAGCGATTTTTAATGATGGAACAATTGGGAACATAACAGGCAATTTTATTGGTAATTATTCGATCTGCAGTAATATATACGGGGCTTCAGGTGGAGCTATTGATAATGGTGGAACAATTGGGAATATAACGGGCGATTTTATTGGAAATTATAGTATATTGACACTTACCTCAACAACTGCTTCTGGGGTAGATAACAATGCAGGAGCAATTAGCAACTCTGGAACAATCGGAGATATAACCGGCAATTTTATCGGTAACTATGCCAAAGGTCATTTTAGAATTGATGGTGGAGCGATTAGAAATCCAGGCACAATTGGAGATATAATAGGCGATTTTATAGGTAATTATGCGTTATCTTCTTCTACTGATGACTATCTTGTCGAAGGTGGGGCGATTTATAATTATGGAAGTGGTTCTCCTGGAGAAATCGGCAATATAACAGGTGATTTCATAGGTAACTATGCCTCCGGTAATTATTCTGTTTCTGGCGGTGCGATTTATAATGGTTTGGGTACAACAATCGGTGATATAACAGGTAATTTTATAGGAAATTATTCATCTTCAACTGATGGTAATATCTATGGTGGAGCGATTTATAATGCAGGAAGTCAGGCAACAATCGGAGATATAACCGGCAATTTTATAGGAAACTATACTTTTTCAACTGAGGGTTCTGTTTATGGTGGGGCAATTTATAAAGGTGGTGAAACAATCGGAAATATAACAGGTGATTTTATAGGTAATTATTCATCTGGCTATGCTGCAGCTGGTGGGGCAGTCTATAACGCAGGGGCATCAAGCGGAGATATCACAGGAAATTTTATTGGTAACTACACTTCATCTACAGATGATTATGCTCGAGGCGGGGCGATTTATAACGCTAGAACAATAAAAAATATCACAGGTGATTTTATCGGCAACTATGCATTATCTAATAATTCTGCCTATGGAGGAGCGATTTATAACGCTAGAACAATAAAAAATATAACAGGCGATTTTATACAGAATTCTACTATTTCTGAATCAAATAGTAGTAGTACCGGCGGCGGAGCGATTCATAACGAAGGAACAATCACCCTCCGTAACAGTAATTTTTACAACAACTATGCCAAATCAGAATCAAACACAGCACAGGGCGGTGCTATCTATGCTTCAGGCGGAACAACAAACATCATAGCAGACAACGGACAATCTGTTTTTTCTGGCAACTACGTTGAAGACACAAATGGCAAACGTAATGAAGCTATTTATGCAAACACTTCTTCGACTAATATCAATCTCACAGCAAAAAACAACGGCTCAATCCACTTTGACGACATGATTAACGGTGTATCCGGCTACAACTTAAACATATCCGGTGACGGCACAGGAACGGTAAGTTTATACAACACTGTAACAAACGCTGATGTTACTTCTTCTAACGTAACTCTCGATATGGCAAATGGCCAGACTCTAAACTATGACCTTGCATCCATGAGAGCTAACGATAATAGCAGAATCAATCTTGACCTTGATCTTGCTGCAGGCACATCTGACAAAATCACAACAGTCAACGCCTCAAGCGGCACGTTAACAATTAACAACATAAACTTTAAGGATGGCATTACATCTTCAGATAAAGATGTTGTTATTCAGGTTATAGACAACGCCAACAGCTCTTCAACTCTTCAATTGGCGTTCGATTCTAAATATGACAACATTATTGTCACAGACGTCTTAGCAACCTTAACCGACACTGTAAAAAACACTGATAATTTCCATCAAGACGAAGGATTTGCTCTTGGAACAACTGACACTATTAATGATAGTATTAAGTATTTAGTTGAAGCAGACTACGATACCTTAGACCTGATTGCAACAAAAGAATCGCAAAACGAACGTAATTTTAATTTTGTTACCGGCGACACATACATAGTGTCAAAAGATCTAGGTACAACAACATCGGGCACATTGAATATCAACGGACAGGAAACAGGCTCAACAATCAACGCGAACGGAAAAACAATGTTCAACCTCGCTAATGACACAGATTTGAATCTTAAAAACGTGACAGTAGAGGGAGCCAAAGACTATGTTGTGAATGCAACAAACTCTTCAGCCACTGTCAACTTAACAAACTCCTCAATCAAAACCACAACAGGCACAGGCATAATATCAAACGTAGATGTAAACGTAACAGCGGACGGCAAGAATATTGAGTTCACAGACAACAGTGTTGCTGCAGTAAACATACAAAATGCTGACAAAACTTTAACCCTAAACACATCCAACAACGGCTCAATAACACTGAACGACAAAGTTACAGGTACAACCGGCTACAATGTCAATATCACCGGCTCAGGCACGGTTAACTTATACAACCAGCTGGAAAACGCAGACGTTTCAGCAACAGGCGCAACAGTCAACATGTCTGACAACAAAAATACAACCTATCTCGTCAACAGTTTAACCTCGAACGCTTCAGCAAAATATGCAATCGATGTTGATATGGAAAACAAAACTTCAGACAAAATTGCAACAACTCAGGCCTCGTCTGGTGTTGTGACTATCGAATCAATAAACTACATAACCTCAAACTCAGAAAAACAAACCTTCCAGATTCTTGAAACCCAAAACGATAGTATTCAGCTCGCTATAGGCGACGCCTTAGCCTCTCAAGTGGTAGAAGACAAACTTTCTAAGCTTACAGACACAGTCACTAACACAGATGATTTTGACCAGTCTGCAGGTATTACTCTGTCAACGACAAATACAACAAATGACTCAATAACCATACAAAAAGCACAGGACTACGACACCTTAGACCTGATTGC
>CALVAT010000172.1 GCA_944325565.1 Candidatus Gastranaerophilales bacterium | reverse complement strand
GCACGCAGATACTGCGTATCTGACTTAGCCCTCTCAGAAAAGCAACATTTAGTTGCTTTTCTTCGGCAGAGTCTCCATTCAAAACTTGACATTTAGTCAACTTTTGCACGGAGTCCTTGCTTCGCTCAGAATGACGTATTTTTTTAGATTCTCGCTGCGCTCAGAATGACGAAGGATGACGGGCCAAGAAATACTCTCCAGCAAAAGGCCCCCTGATATAATTATCAGAGGGCCTTTATTTTCTGGTTTTTACTGTTATTATTTAGTTCTTACACCGTTTACGTATTCAGTTTCTGTACGTTTGATACCGAATCTATCTTCATAAGATCTTACGATATTTTCAGCTTCCTGTTTGTCTTTGCCTGCGTATGTTTCTCTGTTGAGAGCTTCATTATCGTGGCTGTTAACTACATAGAATGCATCTGTTTTTGTGTTCATAAACGGATTTGATGTTGATTCGTAAGATGCTCCTTTGTAATCTTCGCTCGGTGCCTGACGTTCAAAGTCTACGTTTACGTTAAGAGTATATTCATTCTTAGGATTTTTGCCGTAAACTTTGCAGGGGAGGCATAACTCTTCGCCAACTTTCGGGAAGAATGCATCTCTTGAACTTGTTACGCCTGCAGGTAATGTACCGTTAGCTTTCATTTCTTCAAAGTATTTATCTTTTACCTGTCTTACAATGTGTTTAACATCGTCGTAATTCTTGATGCCGTATACATTCATTATAACATCGGTCCAGTTATCACCTAATTTAACCTCATAGCAATCAGTTGGTTCTGATGTTTCTTCGATTTCTGTTTGAAGAGTTACGTAGTGATTTTCTTCAGCAGGTGCCGGTGTCGGAGTAACAGCAGGAGCTGTTGGCTGAGTATTTTGTGGTTTTTGAACCTTGATTTCACCTGATTCGAGTTTTGTTAACAATGCTAACGCTTCTCTGTGGTTCAATACGCTTGCATCTCTGTTGTTGTCGCTGCCTTCGTTTTCTACATCAGCTGAACCGCCTGCGTGTCTGTATGCATCGATTAACTGATCTTTTAAGAGATTTCCATCTTTATCAGTATAGTATGCTGCTATTCTCATAGCCATTTCTTTTGCATTCTTTGTCGGGAATGATTCAGATTCTACAACAAAGTCTACATAATCTTTGAATGAAGTAATGTTAGTATCGATTTGTACAGGGATTGCCTTGTCTTCAACTCTTGCTTTTTGCATCTTGATTGAATTCAAAGCTCCAAGGCCTGCACCGAGCGCTGCTGTAACTATAGGTGCCCATGCTACAGGGTATTTGTCAACACTGTTGTGTACGTGATCTCCGCCGCCAAGTTCTCCGTAGGTAACATCTACAACCTGATCAACGTCTAAGTGATACAATGCTATCGGCACGCCTGCTGCTGCACCTATAGCTGCCGGAAGAACAGCATCTCTTACTACTTTTTTGCCGTCAACAGCTTTTTCAATACCGTAGCCTGCGCCTTTCATAATTTCTTTAGCTTCGTCTACTGTAAATCTTTCTGTTGCGCCGTTTGCTCTGGCATATTTGTTTAACTCGTCAGTGATGAATTGAGCTTCACCGCCCTGTACGTTTCTGTTTGAATAAGTTACAACAGCTTCTGCACCGACCAAGTTGTCGCCGATTTGATAGATAAGTTCGTCAGAGATACCTGCGTTATCTAATTTTTCCTGCAATTTAGCTTCATATTGCGGGCCTTCTTCGCTATGTCTAATCTGAGCAACGTTGTTGTTCTGTCCTACAGATTTGAATACAAGGTTAGATTCGCTTTCTTTGCCTGTAATACCTCTGCCGATTGATTTAAAGAAGTGGCTAGCACCTTTTGTTTCAGCATATTTTTTAGCTGCCTGATACTGTTCTTTTGAAATCTTGCCGTTTTTATATTCATCTTCTAAAGCGTATGCAACAAAACCTCTTACGTGGTCCGGATTTGTAATATCAATATCGATATCACCGTTGCCAACAAGGTGTCTTGTCATATTTGCATATTTTTGTACTAATTGAGGAGCTGAACCCTGATACAATGATGCACGAACTGCCATTTGTTTTTCTAAAACATCCATTGCTGCGTCATAAGCATCATCGCTTATTCTGCCGATTCCGTCAACGCCTCTTCTTCTGTCATCTATACCGCGTCTTGAATGTAAAGCTTTTAAGTCTTTTTCTAATTCTTTCTGAAGTTCAGAGGTTGTCATTGATTCTTTATAACCTTTTTTACCTGTAATACGGTTAAGCAATTCAATTGCAGCCTGTTCTTTTTCAGATAATCTAGTAGTTTTAGCTCCAGAAGCATTGTTGCCTTTTAATGGATCTGTTGCACCTAAAATTCTTAATTCTTCTCCGCTCATGTGAATATCCCTTTCTTGTTTCCTCTATAAGTCTAAAGATTTAAAATCCTCTATACTTACATGAAAAATTTTTGCATTTGAAAATTGCCTGAATTAAAAAAAAAGTTTACAAAAAAAAGAGCGCTTTGGGTTCAAAACGCTCTTTTGTAAACTATTTTCAGATTGTTAACTTATGTTAACATTAATGACCCAATGCCCATCTCAAGCCCAGAGTCAAAGCGATACCGTTACGGCCGCCGTTTCTTATCATAGCCTGTCCAAATCCCGTGAATCTATCGCCGTGACGTTTCATAAGACCTACGCCGTATTCGATATAAGGTTTAACTGCAAGCTCGCTCAATGCAACATCATCAGCATAGAATTTTGTTCTATCCATAATGTTCCAGGTCATGTTAACACCCAGATATGGCTGCCATCCGTTTTTGAGGTTTCCGATAATTCTCAAGCCCGGAATAATTTCTATAGCGTGAAGCGGATCCTGAGTAACTCTTACGCCGGCTGCATTCGTATAATCGAACACGTTAACCATCGTATAGCTCATCATATAGCTGGGCTGGATAACCAGTTTGTTGTCTAACAATCCCCAGTTATAGCCGGATTTCCACGCTGCACCTGTCATTAATATCGGGAAGTCATCATTTCCGTACATGTGGCTTGCCTGTGCCGCGCTTGCGCCGATGTTAGCAGTGATACCTGTCCAGAAGTTGCCTTTATAAGCTGTAGCAACACCGCCGATTGAACCGCCGTTTTGCCAGATATCAACACCGTTGTATGCCTGATGCGAACCGTGGTAAGCACCGAAGAACGAGAAGTTTCCGTCCCATCCGTGGCCAAGGTCTATAATATCAGACTCGCCGCCGATTAAAGTACCGTAAAATACGTTAGATACTTTAGGCCCGTTTTTGAGTCCGACGTTTTCAAAGTTAGCGAACGGTCTTACATAGAATCCGTCTCTTTCTTCAGGAATAATGTTTGGAGCAAATACACCTGTATGGAAAGCAGAAGCGTATTTGTTTCTCATTTTCCAGGCCATTCTTTCTTCCGGAGTCATCAATGTGACCATATCCATATTAGCAAATGACTGTCTGTAGATGTTATCCATCATAAGGAAGGCAGCCTGTGCCGCAACAGGGCCGGCAATAATAGAATCAGAGTTGCCCAGTTTATTAAATATAAAGTATTCTCCAGGATCCATTGCAGAAGATGAACCGCCGCCGGTTGACGGATACGGAACAGTTTCTTGTTTTACTTCATATTTATATATAGGAGCCTGTAATATATTAGCGCCTTTTGACAATTCAACGTGTCCGACAAGAGCCTCTGCATCGGTAAAGAGAATTCTTACATTGTCTGTTTTAGCTTCGGATACGGATTTCATCTGGTCAATGAATAAAGTATTTCCGTTGGGGTTAGTAATCTCGCCAATATTATCTTTTAACAGAGCATCCATTTCAGGATTGCCAGAAGCAGAATACTCACCGCCTAAGTCAACGTCGAGTTTAATATGAGAATCACCAAGCAAATGCAAGGACTGAACCTGAATCTGGTTTGAAGAATATTCGTTGTTCAAAAGGTTCAACAAACCACCGTGTAAATAAAGGTTGTTTGAAGAAGCAAGGCTAGCATCGTGGTCAAATCTCAACTCACCGTTATAGAGGTGAACGTCAGCGTTTTCCACTCTGCCCATATCACCCTTAAAGTGAACAAGCCCTGTGTAGTTTCCGTTATTGATTCTGATTACAGAGTTAGTATCCGTACCTGTAGCATCACCTTTAACAACAGAGTTTAATTCAATAACGCCTGTGCCTTCTGCGTTAAAGTTGCCCTCTGCATCACTGGCAAAGCTTATTGTATCGGTTGAGTAGTTATAATCATCAGGCAGAGGAACCTCTTTTGTAATATATGTTGTTGTACCAATTTTTGTTGTTCCGCCGTCAGTAGCTGTAATGTTGGTAACAGACCCGCTGTCGCCATATACAGCACCGCCGGATTCAGCAGTACCGGCTGCTGTAGTGTTGCCTGTCATTTCAACGTTTGTTAAAGTGACAGTAGCGGCATCTCCGTTATTGTTAACACCGTTGTTATAAACAGCACCGCCATACTCTTGAGCTACGTTATTAGAAAACTTAGAATTAGAAACAGTTAACTCAGGAGAAGTTGGAAATCCTCTGTTAATAATACTGTTACTAATAGCACCGCCATTTGCAGTTGCGCTGCCGCCGTTATTTTTAAAGATAGAATTGTCTATTTGCATATCACCGCTGTTGAATACAGCACCGCCTTCATTTGTTGACGTATTATTTTCAAAAGTAGAATTAGAAATTCTTGCAACGCCGTCATTGCCGTTATTTGTTATAGCGCCTGCGTTATAAATCGCACCGCCGCGTGCGCCCTGATTGCTGCTGAAAGTGCCATGATTAACGACCAAAGTACGGGTAATATCAGCGCTATTTGTACCGTTGTTATAGATAGCGCCACCGCCTCCGGCAGTAGTAGTGGCCGTATTACGTTCAAAAGTTGAATCGGTTATTTCAAGAGTAATATTATTATCATCATAGTTCAATGCGTTAGCTATAGCACCGCCGAAAGTACCTGCGTGGTTGTCCGAAAAATAAGCATCAGAAACTCTCATATCCGCACTGTTCAATATAGCACCGCCCTGACCTACATCAGCGCTTGAGCCCACCGCATTATTATCTCTAAATATAGAGTGAGAAATTTGCGCATTACCGGCTCTGTTAGCTATAGCACCGCCATAGCTGTATGAACGGTTGTTAGTAAATACTGAATTAGTCACAGTAAGGTTAGGATTTGTGTTATCGCCGGCAACATAGTTGTCTATAGCACCGCCAAAACCATACTGGCCGCCTCTCAGCTCAGAGGTATTATTATTAAAGTATACATTGTTGACAGTCAGAGTGCCTGTGTTTTCTATGGCACCGCCGTTGCCCTCTACTTTATTACCTGTAAATGAGCTGCTAAATGCAGATGAATTATATGAACCGTTGTTTATATTGGTTATGCCGGAGTTCGTCCCACGAATAGTCAGAGTACCGCCGTTATTGAAAATGGCAGCCCCGCTGTTTTGAGTACCGGAAACACCGCTGCCTATAGAATTAAATTTAGTATTTGTAATAGTTGTTGTTGCGCCATTGGTGTTTTCTATAACAGAATTAGCATATGAAGGCCCTGTAATAGTATGGCCGTTTCCGTTAATATTATATGTTCCAGAACCTGACGGAACAGGAGGGAGCGAAATTGTACTATCAGCAGTAGCGTCACCACCAAGCTGCATATTTGTCGGGCTAGAGCTTACCTGACCATTAAGCTCAGTCCAGTTTGCATCTGCAAAAGCACACGAGCCAGAAGCCAAAAGCATTAACGCACAGGTGATAACCACACTTTTTTTGAATTCTTTTACTTTAATCTTTCTCATATATTTCCACTCTATTCAATTTTATAAAATTTTTAGTGCAACAATTATTTATATAATAAAACCAAGTCTTGTATTTTATCATCGCACAAACATATTAAAAAGTTCAAAAACTTCAAAAAACATTACAATTTCTACATAATTCCGCACACATTCCTTAAACACTGGGCAGGCCATCCTTTATTCAACAGGCAATTGTAAGCGCCCCCATACATACGTCATTCTGAAGGCAAATTTTCCCCGTCATCCTGAGGGAGCCCCAGTGCCCATGTGAAGGACTCACGTTCAGGGAGTCCTTAACGTCAAAATTCAAGACAACGAAGTGACCGTACCCTGCGGGCATCCTGATTCGTATGGCTCGCCTTCGGCTTGCCAACGACTCAAGCAAGGATCTATGTCATTCTGAAGCGTCCGGCTATTAGGTTTTTGCGATAATTGTGCTGTGTTCAGAATCTGACCAACGTTTTTGGCCGGACTTCATTACCGGCAAGATCCTGAGCTCGCTTCGCTCCTCAGGATGACATTTCTTTTTCGTCATGAACAGATTCTTCGCTACGCTCAGAATGACGTATTTTTTTAGATTCTCGCTGCGCTCAGAATGACGAAGGATGACGGGCCAAGAAATACTCTCCAGCAAAAGGCCCCCTGATATAATTATCAGAGGGCCTTTATTTTCTGGTTTTTACTGTTATTATTTAGTTCTTACACCGTTTACGTATTCAGTTTCTGTACGTTTGATACCGAATCTATCTTCATAAGATCTTACGATATTTTCAGCTTCCTGTTTGTCTTTGCCTGCGTATGTTTCTCTGTTGAGAGCTTCATTATCGTGGCTGTTAACTACATAGAATGCATCTGTTTTTGTGTTCATAAACGGATTTGATGTTGATTCGTAAGATGCTCCTTTGTAATCTTCGCTCGGTGCCTGACGTTCAAAGTCTACGTTTACGTTAAGAGTATATTCATTCTTAGGATTTTTGCCGTAAACTTTGCAGGGGAGGCATAACTCTTCGCCAACTTTCGGGAAGAATGCATCTCTTGAACTTGTTACGCCTGCAGGTAATGTACCGTTAGCTTTCATTTCTTCAAAGTATTTATCTTTTACCTGTCTTACAATGTGTTTAACATCGTCGTAATTCTTGATGCCGTATACATTCATTATAACATCGGTCCAGTTATCACCTAATTTAACCTCATAGCAATCAGTTGGTTCTGATGTTTCTTCGATTTCTGTTTGAAGAGTTACGTAGTGATTTTCTTCAGCAGGTGCCGGTGTCGGAGTAACAGCAGGAGCTGTTGGCTGAGTATTTTGTGGTTTTTGAACCTTGATTTCACCTGATTCGAGTTTTGTTAACAATGCTAACGCTTCTCTGTGGTTCAATACGCTTGCATCTCTGTTGTTGTCGCTGCCTTCGTTTTCTACATCAGCTGAACCGCCTGCGTGTCTGTATGCATCGATTAACTGATCTTTTAAGAGATTTCCATCTTTATCAGTATAGTATGCTGCTATTCTCATAGCCATTTCTTTTGCATTCTTTGTCGGGAATGATTCAGATTCTACAACAAAGTCTACATAATCTTTGAATGAAGTAATGTTAGTATCGATTTGTACAGGGATTGCCTTGTCTTCAACTCTTGCTTTTTGCATCTTGATTGAATTCAAAGCTCCAAGGCCTGCACCGAGCGCTGCTGTAACTATAGGTGCCCATGCTACAGGGTATTTGTCAACACTGTTGTGTACGTGATCTCCGCCGCCAAGTTCTCCGTAGGTAACATCTACAACCTGATCAACGTCTAAGTGATACAATGCTATCGGCACGCCTGCTGCTGCACCTATAGCTGCCGGAAGAACAGCATCTCTTACTACTTTTTTGCCGTCAACAGCTTTTTCAATACCGTAGCCTGCGCCTTTCATAATTTCTTTAGCTTCGTCTACTGTAAATCTTTCTGTTGCGCCGTTTGCTCTGGCATATTTGTTTAACTCGTCAGTGATGAATTGAGCTTCACCGCCCTGTACGTTTCTGTTTGAATAAGTTACAACAGCTTCTGCACCGACCAAGTTGTCGCCGATTTGATAGATAAGTTCGTCAGAGATACCTGCGTTATCTAATTTTTCCTGCAATTTAGCTTCATATTGCGGGCCTTCTTCGCTATGTCTAATCTGAGCAACGTTGTTGTTCTGTCCTACAGATTTGAATACAAGGTTAGATTCGCTTTCTTTGCCTGTAATACCTCTGCCGATTGATTTAAAGAAGTGGCTAGCACCTTTTGTTTCAGCATATTTTTTAGCTGCCTGATACTGTTCTTTTGAAATCTTGCCGTTTTTATATTCATCTTCTAAAGCGTATGCAACAAAACCTCTTACGTGGTCCGGATTTGTAATATCAATATCGATATCACCGTTGCCAACAAGGTGTCTTGTCATATTTGCATATTTTTGTACTAATTGAGGAGCTGAACCCTGATACAATGATGCACGAACTGCCATTTGTTTTTCTAAAACATCCATTGCTGCGTCATAAGCATCATCGCTTATTCTGCCGATTCCGTCAACGCCTCTTCTTCTGTCATCTATACCGCGTCTTGAATGTAAAGCTTTTAAGTCTTTTTCTAATTCTTTCTGAAGTTCAGAGGTTGTCATTGATTCTTTATAACCTTTTTTACCTGTAATACGGTTAAGCAATTCAATTGCAGCCTGTTCTTTTTCAGATAATCTAGTAGTTTTAGCTCCAGAAGCATTGTTGCCTTTTAATGGATCTGTTGCACCTAAAATTCTTAATTCTTCTCCGCTCATGTGAATATCCCTTTCTTGTTTCCTCTATAAGTCTAAAGATTTAAAATCCTCTATACTTACATGAAAAATTTTTGCATTTGAAAATTGCCTGAATTAAAAAAAAAGTTTACAAAAAAAAGAGCGCTTTGGGTTCAAAACGCTCTTTTGTAAACTATTTTCAGATTGTTAACTTATGTTAACATTAATGACCCAATGCCCATCTCAAGCCCAGAGTCAAAGCGATACCGTTACGGCCGCCGTTTCTTATCATAGCCTGTCCAAATCCCGTGAATCTATCGCCGTGACGTTTCATAAGACCTACGCCGTATTCGATATAAGGTTTAACTGCAAGCTCGCTCAATGCAACATCATCAGCATAGAATTTTGTTCTATCCATAATGTTCCAGGTCATGTTAACACCCAGATATGGCTGCCATCCGTTTTTGAGGTTTCCGATAATTCTCAAGCCCGGAATAATTTCTATAGCGTGAAGCGGATCCTGAGTAACTCTTACGCCGGCTGCATTCGTATAATCGAACACGTTAACCATCGTATAGCTCATCATATAGCTGGGCTGGATAACCAGTTTGTTGTCTAACAATCCCCAGTTATAGCCGGATTTCCACGCTGCACCTGTCATTAATATCGGGAAGTCATCATTTCCGTACATGTGGCTTGCCTGTGCCGCGCTTGCGCCGATGTTAGCAGTGATACCTGTCCAGAAGTTGCCTTTATAAGCTGTAGCAACACCGCCGATTGAACCGCCGTTTTGCCAGATATCAACACCGTTGTATGCCTGATGCGAACCGTGGTAAGCACCGAAGAACGAGAAGTTTCCGTCCCATCCGTGGCCAAGGTCTATAATATCAGACTCGCCGCCGATTAAAGTACCGTAAAATACGTTAGATACTTTAGGCCCGTTTTTGAGTCCGACGTTTTCAAAGTTAGCGAACGGTCTTACATAGAATCCGTCTCTTTCTTCAGGAATAATGTTTGGAGCAAATACACCTGTATGGAAAGCAGAAGCGTATTTGTTTCTCATTTTCCAGGCCATTCTTTCTTCCGGAGTCATCAATGTGACCATATCCATATTAGCAAATGACTGTCTGTAGATGTTATCCATCATAAGGAAGGCAGCCTGTGCCGCAACAGGGCCGGCAATAATAGAATCAGAGTTGCCCAGTTTATTAAATATAAAGTATTCTCCAGGATCCATTGCAGAAGATGAACCGCCGCCGGTTGACGGATACGGAACAGTTTCTTGTTTTACTTCATATTTATATATAGGAGCCTGTAATATATTAGCGCCTTTTGACAATTCAACGTGTCCGACAAGAGCCTCTGCATCGGTAAAGAGAATTCTTACATTGTCTGTTTTAGCTTCGGATACGGATTTCATCTGGTCAATGAATAAAGTATTTCCGTTGGGGTTAGTAATCTCGCCAATATTATCTTTTAACAGAGCATCCATTTCAGGATTGCCAGAAGCAGAATACTCACCGCCTAAGTCAACGTCGAGTTTAATATGAGAATCACCAAGCAAATGCAAGGACTGAACCTGAATCTGGTTTGAAGAATATTCGTTGTTCAAAAGGTTCAACAAACCACCGTGTAAATAAAGGTTGTTTGAAGAAGCAAGGCTAGCATCGTGGTCAAATCTCAACTCACCGTTATAGAGGTGAACGTCAGCGTTTTCCACTCTGCCCATATCACCCTTAAAGTGAACAAGCCCTGTGTAGTTTCCGTTATTGATTCTGATTACAGAGTTAGTATCCGTACCTGTAGCATCACCTTTAACAACAGAGTTTAATTCAATAACGCCTGTGCCTTCTGCGTTAAAGTTGCCCTCTGCATCACTGGCAAAGCTTATTGTATCGGTTGAGTAGTTATAATCATCAGGCAGAGGAACCTCTTTTGTAATATATGTTGTTGTACCAATTTTTGTTGTTCCGCCGTCAGTAGCTGTAATGTTGGTAACAGACCCGCTGTCGCCATATACAGCACCGCCGGATTCAGCAGTACCGGCTGCTGTAGTGTTGCCTGTCATTTCAACGTTTGTTAAAGTGACAGTAGCGGCATCTCCGTTATTGTTAACACCGTTGTTATAAACAGCACCGCCATACTCTTGAGCTACGTTATTAGAAAACTTAGAATTAGAAACAGTTAACTCAGGAGAAGTTGGAAATCCTCTGTTAATAATACTGTTACTAATAGCACCGCCATTTGCAGTTGCGCTGCCGCCGTTATTTTTAAAGATAGAATTGTCTATTTGCATATCACCGCTGTTGAATACAGCACCGCCTTCATTTGTTGACGTATTATTTTCAAAAGTAGAATTAGAAATTCTTGCAACGCCGTCATTGCCGTTATTTGTTATAGCGCCTGCGTTATAAATCGCACCGCCGCGTGCGCCCTGATTGCTGCTGAAAGTGCCATGATTAACGACCAAAGTACGGGTAATATCAGCGCTATTTGTACCGTTGTTATAGATAGCGCCACCGCCTCCGGCAGTAGTAGTGGCCGTATTACGTTCAAAAGTTGAATCGGTTATTTCAAGAGTAATATTATTATCATCATAGTTCAATGCGTTAGCTATAGCACCGCCGAAAGTACCTGCGTGGTTGTCCGAAAAATAAGCATCAGAAACTCTCATATCCGCACTGTTCAATATAGCACCGCCCTGACCTACATCAGCGCTTGAGCCCACCGCATTATTATCTCTAAATATAGAGTGAGAAATTTGCGCATTACCGGCTCTGTTAGCTATAGCACCGCCATAGCTGTATGAACGGTTGTTAGTAAATACTGAATTAGTCACAGTAAGGTTAGGATTTGTGTTATCGCCGGCAACATAGTTGTCTATAGCACCGCCAAAACCATACTGGCCGCCTCTCAGCTCAGAGGTATTATTATTAAAGTATACATTGTTGACAGTCAGAGTGCCTGTGTTTTCTATGGCACCGCCGTTGCCCTCTACTTTATTACCTGTAAATGAGCTGCTAAATGCAGATGAATTATATGAACCGTTGTTTATATTGGTTATGCCGGAGTTCGTCCCACGAATAGTCAGAGTACCGCCGTTATTGAAAATGGCAGCCCCGCTGTTTTGAGTACCGGAAACACCGCTGCCTATAGAATTAAATTTAGTATTTGTAATAGTTGTTGTTGCGCCATTGGTGTTTTCTATAACAGAATTAGCATATGAAGGCCCTGTAATAGTATGGCCGTTTCCGTTAATATTATATGTTCCAGAACCTGACGGAACAGGAGGGAGCGAAATTGTACTATCAGCAGTAGCGTCACCACCAAGCTGCATATTTGTCGGGCTAGAGCTTACCTGACCATTAAGCTCAGTCCAGTTTGCATCTGCAAAAGCACACGAGCCAGAAGCCAAAAGCATTAACGCACAGGTGATAACCACACTTTTTTTGAATTCTTTTACTTTAATCTTTCTCATATATTTCCACTCTATTCAATTTTATAAAATTTTTAGTGCAACAATTATTTATATAATAAAACCAAGTCTTGTATTTTATCATCGCACAAACATATTAAAAAGTTCAAAAACTTCAAAAAACATTACAATTTCTACATAATTCCGCACACATTCCTTAAACACTGGGCAGGCCATCCTTTATTCAACAGGCAATTGTAAGCGCCCCCATACATACGTCATTCTGAAGGCAAATTTTCCCCGTCATCCTGAGGGAGCCCCAGTGCCCATGTGAAGGACTCACGTTCAGGGAGTCCTTAACGTCAAAATTCAAGACAACGAAGTGACCGTACCCTGCGGGCATCCTGATTCGTATGGCTCGCCTTCGGCTTGCCAACGACTCAAGCAAGGATCTATGTCATTCTGAAGCGTCCGGCTATTAGGTTTTTGCGATAATTGTGCTGTGTTCAGAATCTGACCAACGTTTTTGGCCGGACTTCATTACCGGCAAGATCCTGAGCTCGCTTCGCTCCTCAGGATGACATTTTTTTCGTCATGAATAGATTCTTCACATTCGTTCAGAATGACGACTGATGTCAGGCAGGTATGCCCCAACAATACCGCGCTGCAATACCCGCTATGAATTTAATTAACCATTAACCTATATTGCCAATACCGATTTCGCTCAGTATATCTTTAAAGTTTTTGGACAGCACCTGAGCAAAAACCTCTGGATCAATCTGGGTCGCAACTACGGACATAAGCTCATCCGGCAGCTCGTTGACCATTTTGAGCAAATCGTCCGGCTCGAGTTTGTTCATATTTTTGACAATATCCTGTTTATCCAGCTGTCTTAGCGGGAAAGTAAGCGCATTTTTTGAAAATTCCATAAGCAGGCTGTCATCCTGTTTTGTCATCTGGAGAATGATTTCTCCTTTTTCTTCACGCTCAAAGCACTGTAACGCTTTCTGGAATTTTTCAGGCTGCAGCTGGTCGAGCCAGTTAACAACGTGCTCCTGACTCCAGTTGTTGTCCTCTTGAATTTTGCCTTCTTCCTGAAACATGTATTTTTCAACCATTTTATTCAATTTTTCTTCAGGAATATTTTTTATAATCTCAAGAATTTTGTTCTTATCGAGTTTGTCCGACTCAAAAAACTTGTCCATCTCTTTTTCAGGTATTAATTTCAAAAACTGTTCCTGAGAAAACGCCTGAAAAACTATCGAGCAGATTTTATTCTTCGGCAAATCATATATAAGATTCAAAAGCTTTTCTTTTGTAAAAAACATTAACCCGAGCAGCAAATCACCGGGCTCAAGATACTGCATAATATATTCCAAATCTGCAGAACTCATATTCGAAAGAATAGCATACCTGTTTCTTGCATCAGCAAGTTTAAACAGTTTCAAAAGCTGTTTCGGATCGTTTAATACTTCCTGTTCGAACTTCTCGGCTCTGGGGTTTCCCTGTTCGGCCTCGGCTTCCATTATTTCGTCTATGCTTTTTGAGCCGTATTGATTTAAACGTTGAGTCCCTATCTCAAAGTTCTTGGTCAAATAGCTTAAATCAATATCCAGTCTTATCATTAGCTCACAACCTTATTACGTTTTACCGAATTTGCCTTATAAACCCGTTTTAATCGAACAGTTTATATAATAATAAACGTTTTTTATATAGGCTATATATCAATTTTAAGAAAAAATGTAACATTTCTTAATTTTTACAGGAGAATTTAGCAATTTTTAAAACATATATACTTTGTATATAAAGAGAGTATATTTATTTTTAAAAGAAGAAAGAGAGTAAACTATGACACAAGGCGTTTCATTTGGTATGTTACAAAAATTAAAAACACAGGATTTTCAAAACAATCCTCAGGCAAAAAGTATTCAACAGGAACTAAAAACACAGTCAGATATATTTACAGAAGCAAAAGAATCTTATGAAAAAGTAGCCCAAAACGGCGATGAAGGTTCTCAGGGCACAACAGGCGCGTTCGCACAAACTTCCATGAGCGTTGAAGAACTCGAAACAAAGATGAATCAAGAACAAGAAAAGCTCGAAAAGCTTATGCAAACACTTAATCAAGAGGCCGAGAAAAAACCTGAAAACAACACCCAAAACGAAGACGAAAAGAACAAAATCCAGCCAAAACAGTTCGGCAGCCTGATGGCTTAAAAAAAAATCACGAATATCATAAACAAAAGGGGCCAGATAAAAAATCGGCCCCTTTTCCTATTTCCTATTGCTTCCCGAACCGGTGAAATACTAAAAATAGTACAATACAAACACAGAAAGAAAAGTGTTTAAATAAGTCACAGCGATTATCCCCAACGTAACAATATCTATTTTTCGGCTTCTATCCCTTGAGGAAACAAAAATAAACCCCAAAAGTGCCAGAAGCGGAATCAAAACAGGAATCAAATACCTTCCCTGAATAAACATTATTAACTTAGTAAAATACGGCGGTGTCCACGACAGATAGAGTTCTGTTGCAATAAACAAAAAGTTTATCAAAAACAATCCCCCGAGAACACACTTTTGAAAAAGCGATGTAGACGCCCTTTCGGCTGAGGTTTTAAAAACAAGGTTGAGAATAAACGCAATAATATACAAAACATACACAGGCGGGAACAAAAACACATTGTTCCACCCGAGAACGCCGATTGCCATATAAATCCACATCACGAAACAGAATTTGACAGTCTTTAAAATGGTAAGTAAATATGTAAACGGATGCGCAAGTATAAATCCGGCCTGCTCAAACGGGTTCGAGCCATTTAACGGCACAAACCACCCCCTGCAATACATACTCCACAAAACAGCAGAAATAGCCCCCGGAAGCAAAATCAATGCAAGTTTTGACAAATAAGATTTCAGGCTGCCGAATTTGTGCGCAGGTATAAAAAATACAAACAAAGATATTAGAAAGCTCTGTTTTATCAGGGCCAGAGCGATTGTAAACAACGAAAACAGCACAACCGCCTTTTTATCCATCTTCGAACTTTCATCAAAAGCATAACGGAAAACAAATGCAAAAAACAGCGCACAAAGCGCAATAACAACACCGTCCGCAGAAACAGAAGCCCCGAGCGACAAAGATGTCGGCATCAACAACACCAGCAGAAAAACCCATTTAAAAACAGGAGTAATTTTTATTGCAAAATATCCGGCCGCAATATAAAAAGCAAGCAAAAAAAGTTTTGCACTCAACAAAAGCCAGTACACAGAGCCTGTAAAAATCTTTGCGGCCAAAACACCGGCAGACTGGGGCAGGTAAGCAAGCGGGGAATAAAGCGTTTGATAACACTGGTTTATAAATTCCGTATTTGCGCCGCTTGCAGCAATTTCCATGGACTTTTTTATCTGCGAGAAATTTGTCTTAATAGTCGAATCAACCACCATCGGGTGCCAGAAATCCTCAAACTGCTTAAGTGCTTCAGGTACATAATTTCCCGCCTGATTGTCAACAACAATAGACGAAACACGCCCCTGCGTAAGCGAATATATTCTCGCAAAATGCGCCGGTTCATCCGCTCCCATCAACGGCGGCATCAACACAGCAAGCAAAAGGCCGCAAAAAACCGCAACAATCAGAAAACATCTTTCACAATTAGAGAATATATCCATAAATAACTCCGTTTGTCATTACAGCCAGCCGCCTGAAAAAGAGTAGAGCGCTGCAGGGTTTAATTATTTTTCGCTCTCCCTCCGGAAAATGTCCGGATATAAAGCGGCCCGTGCTACTTTAGAATATGGTAATAAAAACAACGTATTCTATCAACAGGAGAAATTTTGAACAGAGTTCTTGACTCAAAAAAATACGTCATTCTGAACGCAGCCCCTTCGTCATTCTGAGCGAACGTGAAGAATCTATGTCATTCTGAGCGAATGTGAAGAATCTATTCTTTTAAGATCCTTGCTTGAGATGTAGGCGAGGTCACGAGCCGTACATATCAGGATACCCGTAAGGGTACGGTCGTTGCACTCCCTCAGGATGACAAAAATAAATACGTCATTCTGAGCGCAGCAAGGACTCCGTGCAAAAGTTGACTGAATGTCAAGTTTTGGATGGAGACTCTGCCGAAGAA
>CALVAT010000171.1 GCA_944325565.1 Candidatus Gastranaerophilales bacterium | reverse complement strand
TAAATGGAGCTGAAGATATAGCATCTTCAATTTCACCTATATAATTAGATAAACGAGTTTTTACATCATTTATATATCTAGTATACTCTGGAAAGTATGCTAATAAGTCATCTTGAGTATCATTTAATACTGTTGCTAAAAAATTTTTTAATGATAAATCGTTATTTCTTATCAAATGCATAGCCAAATATTCTGAGCCTTTTACTTTTACCCTATTAAAGTGTTCATCTACTAATACAAATCCCTCTTGATCTGCACCTAAAGTTTTTGCTACAGTTTTTGCATCTTCAACAGAATGTATATCAAATATTCTTGGTGTTGGAAAATACTTTTTTAAGTTTGCTACTCTGTCATCTACTGGTGATATTTCTTCACCAGTTTTGTTATTACGAATACCTAAGAAGAATAGGGCGGTTTCTTTATAAGGAACAACTATTCTATTAGCTGGAGATACCAATTCAAATATCATAGTATAATCTTTATACAAACTTAATATTCCAAATCCATGACCTACTTGTTTTTCCCAAGCAACATCAAATAAATCTCTATAAGTTCTTATATTGTCTATTGGTAAAGTTAAATCAGCATCTGATGCATCTATCATACCATTAGTAGATACTCTCCATACACCAGTTCTATCTCTCCAAACACCTATAATACTTCCATCTATCTTTTCTTCTGCTCTTACAGTTCCAGATAAAGTAGCTGCATTCGGTTCATCTGCATTGAAGAACTTATCAAATCTACGACATACGACTTTCATATCGTCTAAGTCTATAATTACCCCACGGCATTCTTTAACTATTGACAAACTCATATCACTCTCAATTTGATTGTATTTGAAAAGGGCGTAACCATCCTTTTCTTTTATGCTGATACAATATGGTTCTTGAGATAATATCTCTCTCCAATTTTCATTATCTTTAATAAAATCTAACAAAAACATAGTAATCACCCTTTTCTTTTTATTTTCTATATATATTATAAAATAAAGACCTGCATAAATGCAAGTCTTTTTTGATAAATATTAGTCTTCTAATGCATCATAGTTTTCTTTTAGATAATTCCAACATTTCTCTGCACTATCTATCACTATTTCATTAGTTTCATCACCAATATTGTAATAACTAAATTTTCCTTCATTGAATATTTCACTTGTGCATGGATAGTCTGGACATATCAAACTATCATATGTAGCTATTTCTAATAAATCTAATCCTAACCAGACAAATTCACACATACTCAAATCACAAAAATCACTACCTATAATTCTACAAGCTTCTTTTGCATTATCATATATACTATCAATATCTTTTAACTCATTAAGAAAAATGATATAGGTTTCTTTATCAAGAAATTCAACTCCTTGAAAACTCTTAAATATTTTATCTAAAATGTTCAATATTCTATTAGGTCCTTTTAGCACTTTTCTATCATATCCTAATTCATATAATGCTTGGTTAAAAGTGTCTAATCCTTCCTTTAGGATATTATATTTTTTTTCTAATTCATCTAACTTATTTATTCTCTCTAAACCCAATTCACCTTTTCTCATTTAACATTTCCTCCCTTATTTTTTGTTTTAAATAAAATCCTACACTTTGTTCTAAGTTAAGTTCTTCGTATTTATCTAATGTTTTAAATAGATCTTTTACTTCATCTATTTTCTTATCGGCATCTTCTATTAGAAATTCAAGAGTTTGTCCGTTTAATCCTCTTTTAATCGCCTTCATATATTCCGCTTGTGTATCTTTATACTTTAAATATGGATATGTTTTAGTTAATCCATATTTTTGTTCTGCAAATGCCATATCATACAATCTAACTATGTGATGATATTGTTTTGGATCACATCCAAACATCTTAAATTCTTCTATCTTACTTGGATACTCGTGTGTTAAAGCCTTTCTCTTTTCTAACATACCTCCAAGTATAGACATTTTATTTACAGGTATTTGTTTAAACAAACATCTTAGATATGTATCACCCAAAAAATATTGTGTATAAAATGGTTCAAGAAATGAAAAGTTACCTTTTTTAACAACATTATAATAAGTTATTAAATCTTTTATATCACAAGCCCCTTCATCAAACTCTTTAACAAAACTTACAGTCTTACGGAATACTATGTCATCTAATTTCGGCAATACTATTACCTTAGCATCTATATCTGATTGTTCATCATCTACATTATAGTTTTGCGAACCATATAGACCTAAATATAATACGGTATATCCATCTTTCTCAAGATTGTTTTTGTATTTAAGTAATGTTTCCATTATTTTCATAATATCCCGCCTTTCTATAATAATATTATAAAATAAAAACCTGACGAAAGTCAAGTTTATTTTTTTATTTTTTCTAATATTTGCTTCCAATCATCTGTATTCCACTCGAAATCAGGCTCATGATAAGCAAAATTCTTTTTGTAATTCTCTTCGTTGGGAATCATCTCTTCTGTATAAGATTGTAGAAAATCTATATATGGAAAATCATATTCATATTTTTTTTCTTCTCCTTCATCTAAATAGAGATACTCTACTAAAATATGAATACTATCATTTTTTAATGATGTGGAGATTCTAATATCCTCTCCTTCTAAATCAAACTCTCTCTCTTTTAATTCATGATTAGAAAGGTTGAATAAATAGTCTAGATCTTCTTTTATATAGTCTAAATATGATAGATGAAACATATCTTCGTTCGGAGCTGTATATCCTTCATAATATTCTTTTCTTTCTCCAAAAGATATAGCCATCCATCCAGCAAATATACTATAAATATTAAACATACATACTTCTCCTTTTATGGTCTTAACCTATCAGCTTTTACAACCATTTCTAAGGACTTAAAAAATTCATCATCTAAATCCTTATATTTATTTTTTAATTTCATTTTCATCTTTTGAAAATCTCCTTGAAAGTTAAATATGTAGTCATGAAATTCTATTATTAACATGACATCAAACCAATCATCAATGTCTTCTCCGTCATGTATATATAACATATCTACGATATACATATATGCACTTACTAATGGATGACTTATAAAATGGTAATAACCTTCACTATCTATTGTTTTACAAAAAGGTTTTCCCAAATCGTGATATAATGCTGCCGTATATGCCTTTAAGTTTTTCTTGCAAGCAGATGCAACCCTTTTTATGTGAAGACCTAATGGTTCAGAATGATACTTATTATGTTGTTCATAAGTATCTAACTCATCAAGTCTTTCTAAGTAAGAACTTTTTATATTATCTGTTAATATATAAGTTATTTTATCATAAGGATATTCATAATATGTTGGTAATTGGATACTTTTTATCATTTGCTTTAACTTTTCTTCTGGTATATGTCTTTCTTCTCTTGTGATGTTTCTTTTTAATAAAGTTTCTATTGAGCATACGCATACAACAACTTCAATAGAATCAAAATATTTCTTCATATCATTACATAATCCAACTCTACGACCTCTGTTTAAATTTGTTGCATTGTAGATAACATGAAAACCTGCTTTGCCAGCTTCTTTTGCTCGTCTATTCATCTCTATGAATACATCAGAATTATGAGTTTGATCTTCATATCCGTAAAGTTCTTTTCTTATTTCATCACTACTTAATACTATCGCATCATTATGATACTTTTTAATAACAGTATCTTTTCCTGAACCAGCAATACCAACCATAATAGTCAATGTTCCCATATTATCACCCTTTTCTTTTTATTTTCTATATACATTATAAAAGAAACACCTAACAAAAGTCAAGTGTTTCTGATTTATTCAGCTCTTTAATTTTTTCTTATCCTTTAATGGAGCAATTATTTTTACTAAACTCCATTGTATTTCCCATGCCGTCAACAACCCAGAATGACTGAGAATTTTCAGCACTTACCCATCCTGCAACGGTATGGGAGTTGTCTCTGCACATTACCTTTTTAGGCTCTTGTGATGCAGCACAACCAAGTATTATCAAAGATATTAAAATCAATATAATGATTTGTATAAAAGTCTTCCTTTGTATTTTAAATGTTAATTCTTTGCCCGGCTTAGCCGAGGAGGGCAACCCTATACTTTTGTCACTATTTCTTTTTCTACTCATAATCTCATCCTCCTAATAAGGTTAAGAAATTAAGAGCTGAATAATTTTCTCACCATCCAAATTCCATCCAGTGTTCAGAGAATAGTTTCATACTCTCTTTAACAATAGTCATATTTTTTTCTATGTCTTCTAGTTTCCAATCAAATATTTCTTTATATAACTTGAAGCCAACTAAAATCTTATCAACTATAGAAAAATCAT
>CALVAT010000170.1 GCA_944325565.1 Candidatus Gastranaerophilales bacterium | reverse complement strand
ATCCTTTCATCTCTATTTGCATATTCATTGCATATAGAAAGACTTGAATCTGTTGAACCATCATCCACAAGAATTATTTCTATATCTTGAAGTGTCTGGTTAATTACGCTATCAAGACATTGCCTGAGATATAGATCTACATTATATACAGGTATTATTACTGATACTTTAGGCATTAATTATTTTTCACCTCTTTGTATTTTGATTCTAAATCCCAAAATAGTTATAACTTTATAGTTTTGTATGTTCTTCATTGAAAATATTTTTTGTAAGAACGTTAGATCAGGTTCAAAAATTCTATTGTAATTTTGCTTTATCAAAAAATTTATAAGATTATTATTTGATTTTTTTAATGAAAAATACTTCTTTGCATAAGAAGTCCCTAGTTGTAAAACAAAATCTTTCCTATCCGATTGGGCATAATTATAAGCACATAAAAAATACTCTTTAAATAAAGTTTGAAATAACTTAAAATTCGGCTCTAGTTTTTTCTGTGTTAATAAATACTCATATAAATCATCCATAACATATAAATGATCAACAGCAAAATTTCCATTTTCAAATGTTTCTGCCATTATAGAATTTTCTCTTCTTCTATATTTGTAGAAATTTTGTTCTATAAAATACGCCGTTTGGGCATTTATTATATATTTCCAATAAAAAGCAGCATCCTCGTACCTAAAACCCTCTGGAAATTTTAGATGTTTATTAACGATTAAATCCTTTTTGAAAATTTTATTACAAACCGAGCAATCTATTTTATGCCTTATTTTATTATTTAATTGAGTTTTTCCTTTATAGTGAACTTTATAATAATTAGTATCAGATTTTCTTGTTTTCAGGCTGTAATCGCCAAAAACCTCAATGCCAAAACAAACTATATCAACATCGTTTATATATTTAACTGCAACTTCATAAGCATTTTTTTCCAAAAAATCATCTGAATCAACAAATGCAATATATTTGCCACTGGCTAATCTGAGGCCCTCATTACGGGCTTTTGACGGACCAGCATTTTTCTGTGAATATACTTTTATACGAGAATCAAGGGATTCATATTTATATAAAATATTTAAAGAATCGTCAGTTGAACCATCATCTATACATATAATCTCATAATCAGTAAATGTCTGGTTAAGTATTGAATCCAAACATTCAGCCAGATATTTTTCTGCATTATAAACCGTAACTATTATACTCAACAAAGCCATTATCTTCTGCTCCTAAGCAAATAGATAAACGGAAAAAAAGTTATTATTATAATTTTAAAATATTCATTTGATGTAAATAACTTTTTATCAATGTTCCCCTGAACAAAGTCTATTATGTTTTCTAATGACCACCTCAATAAAAAAGCTAATTGAAATCTTTTATTCAATCTTTCATAATTCCATTTATAACAACCATATTTTATCTTTGGAATTAACTTTCTTACTTTATTGTATATTTTATTTTTTTTAGAAAATTTCTTAATTTCTGAATATTCAGTATTAACACAAAAAATTTTATTTTTTGAATTAACAGAAGAATTTGCATTATCTATTCTATAATGGAGCAATGCATCAGGTATCATCATAAATCTTTTTGAACAAGCATATAATTTAAAAGCAAATGATGTATCCTGATAACTTGCTCCAGGGGTTTCCAAAAATCTAATATCATTATCAACAACCAAATTCTTTTTAATAAGATTACACCAGATTGCCGGAGCCTGATAAAAAACTATTTGTTTTTCAAGAGGATTGATTATTTCATTTTTAGGAACCCAGGCATTATCAGCTATTGCATTAGTATTGTTAGCACTGTTGAATTGAAAATACTGGCATCTTGCAATATCCAAATCATATTTCAGAGCAATTTCATATAATCTTTCAAGCATGTTAAATTCTATAAAATCATCAGTTTCAACGATGCTAATATATTCACCCTTCGCCTGCTTAAGGGCTATATTCATAGATGCTCCATAACCGGAATTTTCTTTGTTTATTATCTTTATTCGTTTATCTTTAGCAGCATAATCCTCAAGTATATGAAGAGAATTATCCGTAGAGCCGTCATTGATACAGATAATTTCTATATCCCCAAAAGTTTGATTTATTACACTTTCCAATGCCGATGCAAGATACTTTTCCACATTGTACGTGGGCATAATTACTGAAATCTTAGGCATTTGCTCCCCTCTTTACTAACAACTCCAACATTTTTCTGCTCATCACTAACTCATCCTGTTTCATCTTTTTTAAAAGATTCAAAATTTTTGTTTCTTCTGTCATAGAAGCCTTATGGGATAGCTTAATAACATCAGAAACATCAAATTGTAAAACCTCGGCCAGTTTCAAATATGTAATAAATTTCGGTAAGTAAGTTCCATCCTCTAATTTTCCTATATGTCTAACGCTGAGCCCAACCTTCTGGGCAAGTTGCCGCTGAGTCATCTTCATAACTTTACGCTGCTTTTTTATGAGAAATGATAATGCTGCGACTATATTCTTTTCATCAATCACTTAGCGACCTCTAATTGTCAATGAAATTCATTACCTATCTGATATGACATGAGGATAGCAGAAAACGACCCCAATGTATACGTTTTTCATTACTATTTATTTACAAAAAGTAACGAAAAACATTGTTTAAGTGATTAATTTTGCAAATTAACATAATGAAAAAGGTAATAAAAATCATTAAGGATTTTTTATGAATAAAAAAGACATTGGACGCAAGATAAAGGAATTTCGTAACTTGCAGGGACTTACCCAGGCTGAACTGGCTGAAGCTGTACACATGCATGAAAAACAGATATCCAGAATCGAAGCTGGCGTTCACTTTCCTACATTTGATAATTTTGTAAAAATCTTGCAGGTTCTTCGTGTAGAACTAAAAGATTTTGATACGCCAAAAGAGCAGGTTAACCTGAGAGAAAAAGCACTTAGCATAATCAATCAGGCTGACAATCTGGAATTGACTTTCTACACACCTGTTCTTGAAGCGTTACAAAAATGTATCAACAAATCTAATAAACATCACTAATTCGAGCTTAATAAATATTTATAAATTTACAAATATTTTTTGTGTTTGTTATACAATTTCATGTATTGTTTACGTACATTTTTAA
>CALVAT010000169.1 GCA_944325565.1 Candidatus Gastranaerophilales bacterium | reverse complement strand
GACATATCATACTTATCAGACTCAAAATTTAGTGATTCTACAAATTTATCTTTAAGCCATTGTGTTCTCAATTTTTCAAGTATTTTTGCAATGTCCTCTTCTGCAATTTCTGATAAATAATCAATCTTATTTTGCTGCGGCAGATCTATAAGAGATTCATCAATATTTTTTAATATTGCATCAACAATATTTTCGTTATTAATTTTTGCGTCAAATAAATTTGAATTATACTCCTTATATTTAATATCTTTGACAAAAAGCTTTTTTATTTCAGTAAAATTTTCATTGGCAAATTCTTGTGATTCAATCAGATTTTTCACAATCTGTTTCCTGATTTTGTTGTTAGCAGGAGAATTTGCAAGAAAGTCTAACATATCAATACCGTAAGATTTTCTGTCTTGTTCTGCTTGTTGATATTTGTCTATCAAGAAAACCTTTTCTGACAATGTTAATTCACCGCTGCCGCGGTATTCAAACAGAATTGCCAGTTTGTTGTTTGAATTTAATATTTTATAATTAGAACTATTTAAAAAGTTATTAAGTCTTTCTATTTTTTCATCTTTTTCTTTGCAAATTTCTTTTAGATAACTATTTTTATAAAAATCAATCGTTGATTTTCTAATATTTGACCACGAATTAAGCAATAACTCTGCATCGTTTGTATATAGAGCTTCTGATAAGTCATCTAAGTTTTTATATATAAAATCATATTCGTTTTTATTAACGTTATCCAGTTCAAGATTTAAAATACCAAATACCTGTTGTATAGCTGAATTTGTCATAAATAAAGGGTTTTTCTTAAATAAAGAAAGAAAACTTTTTAATCTCTTTTGTGCAAACTCCGTATCCAGGTATTCCCCGGTCGGAGCATTATCTTCTGAAGTTTTTACTTGCATTTTGTTAATAAAATAATTGTCCAGCTCTTTTTCAATGTATTCATCAACAGGTATCGTACTAATCTTTTTGTTTGTATTGTTGTCTAAATAACGAACTTTATTATCTTTAACTTTATATGCGGACATTAGGCTATTTTGGTAAAAGTTTTTGTAGTCTTTCTCCAATTTCCTGCTGTTTAACGATTCCAAATAATTGTATAGTTCTGTTTGTTCGTTGTTATTCTCTTTTAAGTATAAATAATAACCATATCCGGAAAACTTTTGTTCATTTTTTATTTTTCCCATGAAGTTTTCTGATATTATTTCTCTATCTTTTTTGTATATGGCAGAAATTTCATCATTCAAAATTTGTTTTTTATTGATTATGTCATTAAATGCCGGTTGAGAAAAATTGACATCTCCCTTAAAATTTATGCATGCAGTCATATTCGAATTTTGTTTTGTATTGGTTTTTACAGTTACAATTTTCGAATACGGACTTATTGTTTCCAAATGCAATTTTAACATTTAAAAATCTCCTAAATTAGAGAAATAATCATTATCTGTATCATCTATATTATCTGAATAATTTGATACATCATGAGATATTATTTCATTATGATCAGAATCTGCATCATGGGATGTTTGGTGATGTTGTATATTGGAATCATCATGCATATCACGTAAATGCTCAAGAAAATTTTCCATACTTGGGTTCAAAGAATGCATATTATTTAAGTCGTTTAAATAGTTCTCACTAATATATGTTTTTATTGGGTGCTCTGCACAATGGGAAACAAATGCTTGCACTGTTTCATATGAGATATGCTCATCATGCACCCTTTGAGATAAATCCTCGTTCAATGCCACGTAATGCGGGTTACCCAAGGCATCATTGACTCTTACGATATCTCTTCCCCAATAATCATGAATATAATCATCATGTGGACATTTAAATGATAAAGCGTCAAAGAACTTTTCACCAATGCTCCTTCTATCGCTGGGATAATATCCATTGTGAATAGACATACCCATATGCTCAAATAGTGCTTCTTCTATCAAATTTACATCTGCATATGTCTTTATATCTTCAATCTTATCATAAGTCCAAGGCGCATTATCTGATTCTTCCGGACCTTTCCCATCATGAGTCTTTACATATTCTTCTCGACTTGATTTAACACGCATAGGACCACTGCTGACACCCGGTCCATTGATAACAGAGGCACCTGAAAAAGATGGGTTAGGCAATGGAAGAAGTACAGGAACAGCGTCACCACCTGTAAATATTACAGATGTTTGACTTTCCGGCTGAACAAAAATACCTTTCTCTATATCTATATACTTGCCGGCCTTTAGGTCTATATCAATTCCTTTTTCCTCGTTTTTATAGATTCCATTTATAGGATCTGCAAAACAGTTAGGTCCTTTAAATCTCTCAGGATTTAAATCAATTCCTAATTTTTCAGCTTCCTGTTTGTTCACATATACTTTATCTACGCTGCCTAAATATTGTCCATCATATGTGAAAATATCTTCCGGTTGTTGGTGTTTGGCTAGAGACAGACCTATAAGCAACGGTGCCAAAAAAGCAGTCCCTACTGTTAAGGCAACACCTACATCCTTTTTAACTTCTGACGATTTAAAAGAAACCTCATTTGATTTAACAAAAACATCATTTTTAAAACCTTGCGTTACAGCTAAATTGTTTTTAAAAGAGACATTATCTTTTTTTACGTTAATTACGGAATTTGATACAAAATTTAACGGACTAATTTTCATTTATACTCTCCTATTCTGTTTTTCGATTTTAAAAACGCCTAAATTTAATTACTTGTTATTCTTGTACATGATTTTTTACAATTCTTAATTACATTATTGTAATGCAAATGCAAGGAGTTCATATTTCTAACAACTACTTTATTTTTGTATCCGTTTTTATCTAAGAGAATCGCCTTTGATCTTTTATTTAGCAGGAACTCTTAACAATATTCTATTGGCAATAAGTTTTCACTTATTTACTTAAATCATGAAAAAATAGTCTTTGACGCCTAGTGAACATATTTGTTACATTCAGCAATAAAAGTTCTAAAAATAGCAACATATTGTACTTATTGGAAGAAAAATTGAATAATGCTTTTTTTAGTGCTAATGGCTTTAAATCAAGGGTGAGCAATTTACAGCCTACTTTGTATATGATTTCAGGCAACAAAGAAGCTATTGAGGCTAATATTGAGTATCTCAAAAATCTTGGCGAAATTTGTTGTTAAAAGTGTTTTTGCAACATATTAACCATATCTATATAAAGGCTAAGTTGTGCTTCTGTCGATGTATTGATAATCTTTAACAGTTTTTCTTTATTTTCCGAACAGATATTTGTTTCTTTTAAGCCAAAATCTTTTAATGATAAACCTAATACTTCTATAATTTTTAAAAAATTGTCTAATGATGGATAATTTTTTCCGGTTTCTATCTTGCTAAGGTGTTTTTCACTAATTCCAATCATTTCAGCAAGTTCAGATTGCTTTAAATGCTTTTGTTTTCTTGCATTTTGAAGAATTTGTGCAATATATTTTTTGTCGAAATCCATGTAAATACACCTCTTACTTTATTTAAAAATAAACTACATTTGATTACTTCTAAACATCACTAATTGCGATTATTGTCATAGGTACTCACATATGTTGACTAACCATGCTAGTAGAGTTAAAATAATCCACAAAGCTGATTAAGTCACAAACTAATCACAAGCAACGAATAAAAATAAAAAATGAAAGGATTCAGATATGGCGCTACATACTATCGATATAAAAAAAGAGATTCTAATAAACAAAATGTATGTTGGAGAATATCTGAACAATAATATTGGACATGAAGTTATAAACTTATTAAGAGCTGATGGCAATACAGATAAATTCGGAGATGGTCAAAATTACATATATGTTCAACCTTATGGCACAATGGAAAAGGAACATAATGAAAAAA
>CALVAT010000168.1 GCA_944325565.1 Candidatus Gastranaerophilales bacterium | reverse complement strand
AAAACATATAAATACAATATGTTGTTATTTTTTAAGATGTTTATTACAGAGTGTAACAAATACAATGATTGAGCGTTAAAATACTAGTTTTTCAAGATTTAAGTAAATAAAAACTATAAAGGTTTGTCGGTTGGGCAACCTGAAGCGTATGCCAACCAACTGTTTATTATTGGGGCAACAAACCGGATATTAAAATACAACGGAGCCAATGCAATGAATCTTACACTTACAAAAAACACCCTGCAAAAGCCGGATGTTTTTTAATCCGGAGAAGGAGGCAGCAATGCTCGATTTTTTATCTCACTTCGTTCGAAAAATCGGCACTCTGCATCCGTCAAACTACGGCTCGGCGTTGCCTGCGCCTTGTTTGTCGTAGGATTCTCACCCTCTTCTCGGGTTCTCATCCCTCCGCATTAAAAAAGACCCTTGCGGGTCTAAGAATTCGGATACCGAAGGTCAGACAGCTAAAGTCTCTAAAATCAATTCGCTGTTTTCTCAGATTTTTCAGAAAATTTTTATAAAATAGCAGTGAATTAATTATTTTTAAGCTTATCAAAGCATTGCTGTATAAGCGTTAAAGCTAAAATCCCTGTTTAAAAAAACAGGGATTTTACAGGGAAATGACTGCTTTTTGTAAAACATTATTTAGTAATAAGGATTTTTTCCGCATGAACAGCAGGATTTTCCGTTTTTCTTATTTTTTATAACAGATTTATAATATAATGGGGTTTTACAGTTATGTAATATTTTATTAGATGTAACCCTATTGTATAATTTGAATAAAAGGGAAATTATGCGCGCATATTATTCAGAAAAAGTTTCTAAGTTTTTAAATACCGCAGATAATGAGATATTGGGACAATTATTAATAAATCATCCCTTTGCAGATAATTCGGAACAAAAACGGGCTTGGGAAGAACAAATCCATATTCTAAAACAAAATCTCGTCGATTTTCCAGAAGCAACTATATATTTTGAATTTTCAATACCAAGAATGGCTAAAAGGGTTGATAATATCCTAATTCTTAATGGCATCATCTATCTACTAGAATTTAAAATATTTGCCAAAAGTTATGACACATATGCAGTCGAACAAGTTGTTGATTATGCACTAGATTTGAAAAATTTTCATTCTGGAAGCCATGATAAAACTATTGTTCCAATTTTAATTTCAACAATGGCACCAGATATACAAAATTCACTGGTATTTGCTCAAGACAATATTTCTAATTGTCTAAAATTAAATGCTCATAATTTGGGGCAAATGATTATGGATATTGATTTACAATATGGAAAAGAAAGTTTTAATATTAATATTTGGGAAAATTCATCATATAAACCAACCCCCACAATAGTAGAAGCAGCACAGGCATTGTATGCAAATCACTCTGTTAAAGAGATTTCAAGGCATGGTGCTGATGCAATAAATCTTACCCGTACAAAAAATACTGTGGAAAAAATTATTAAAAGTAGCAAAAGAAATAAACAAAAATCAATATGTTTTATCACTGGTGTTCCAGGTGCGGGTAAGACCCTGGCTGGCTTAGATATTGCAACCCAATCAATGAATTACGATGAGGATGAACACGCTTGTTTTTTGTCTGGTAACGGTCCTTTAGTTAAAGTATTGCGTGAAGCTTTAATAAGAGACAAATCTAAACGAGAAAATATATCTAAGAAAAAAGCAGAACCTCAAGTTTATGCATTTATTCAAAATATCCATCATTTTAGAGATGAATATTTTGAAGATAAAAGTACACCAGCTGAAAAAGTAGTGATTTTTGATGAAGCTCAAAGAGCCTGGAATAAAGAGCAGGCATCAAAGTTTATGAATAAAAAAAATAAAATTAAAGATTTTGATTATTCTGAACCGGAATTTTTAATTGGCGTAATGGACCGGCATAAAGATTGGTGTGTAATTGTATGTTTAATTGGAAGTGGCCAAGAAATTAATACTGGCGAAGCCGGATTGGATGAGTGGTTTAGGACACTAAAAGAAAAATACTCTGATTGGCTAATCTATTGTTCTAATGATATTAATTATTTAGGCAACATGAATATAAATAAAAGGGATGAATTACATTTGAGCGTTTCTATACGTTCTTTTAGAAGTGCAAAATTATCAGAATTTGTTCAAAATTTAATTGATAACAAGCCTAAACAAGCAAAAATAATCTATGAAGAATTATCAAAACAGTATCCAATTTATTTAACAAGAGATTTAAATAAAGCAAAGAATTGGATAAAAAATAAAGCCCGTGGTTCTGAGCGCACAGGTGTTCTTGCTCATTCCAATGCAATAAGACTTAAACCAGAAGGTATATTTGTTAAATCTGAAATTGATTGTACAAATTGGTTTTTAAATAGAATAACTGATGTGCGTTCATCTTGTGCTCTTGAAGATTGTGCAACTGAGTTTGATGTTCAAGGTTTGGAACTTGATTGGACAATTGTAGCTTGGGATGCAAACTTAAGATATAAAAATAATTGGGAATATTTTCGGTTTTCTGGTGACAAGTGGAAAAACATTAACAATCATGACGATAAAAAATACCTTTTAAATTCATATAGGGTACTACTAACTCGTGCTCGTCAAGGAATGATAATATTTATACCCAAGGGTGACAATAGCGATGAAACAAGGCTGACCAAATTTTATGATGGAGTTGTGGATTATTTTTGCGAATGTAGGATTCAAAAATTATGAAAAATGAATTTTAGAACAAATACTAAAATATTATTTGGGCAGCAGGATTAAATAACTATATAAAATAAGACAATAAATATGTTTATTTCTTACCTTCATATCGAACTACTGATTAAGGTATATTTAAGTATGTTTGTTCAATGATTATTTTTTTTATATCCTTAAAATATGAGTAGAGTTTTAAATGATATATATAAAATACAAAAAGCCATAAGAGAAAAGACTCTAGTAATTTTTATTGGTGCAGGTGTTTCTGCAAATTCAAATGTACCGACTTGGGGTGATTTAATAACAAAAATATCAAAAGAATTAAACCTACAAAGAGAAATTCAACAAAATGAGTATTTAAAAATTGCTCAATACTATTATAATAAATCTCCCAAAACTTTTTTTGAAAATATTAAAAATTTCTTAGACGGTGAGTGGAAGCCTAATATTATAACTGAATATTTATTTAAAGAATTGGCTCCTCAATATTTTGTTACGACAAATTATGATGATATATTAGAACAAACTGCAAATAAACTATCAATGCCATATTTATTAATTGCCCAGGATGAAGATATTCCTAAAATTGGTAAAAATAATGCAATAATAAAAATGCATGGCGATTTTAAACATAGAAATATAGTATTAAAAGAAGATGATTATATAAAATATCAAGAAAATTATAGACTTATGGAAGTGTATATTAAGTCTTTATTTGCAACAAATACAATTCTATTTGTTGGATTTTCTGCTGATGATCCAAATGTAAATCAAATTTATTCATGGGTAAATAATATCTTGCAGAGTAATCAACGAGAAGCATATCTTTTACAGGTTGAAGATTTTTACAGTGATTATAAGCTGAAAAAACAATATTTTGATAAAAAAGGAATTCATATAATCAATTATAATGAACTAAAAGAAAAAATAGAGTCATATATTAAAGAAAAAAATATTGCTAAAGACCTTAATACAATAAAAAATACAAAAGGGCAACAATTATATAAATTATTGCATTTTATAAAAAATACTAAGCCCAATATACTCGAACATTGTTACCAAAAATTATTGCCAACTAAATATTTAAATTATCTCTCTGAAGAGAATATTTCAAAAATTCTTAACCCATATTGGTTTTGTTACTCAGGCATTTTATCAACAAGTCATGATAAGAATATGGGAAAACTTATAAAGCTTTTAAAAAAGAAAACAGAAAAAGCAAGAAACACCCAAGTGTTATTGTCTCATTTAGGAATTAAAAAATTACAAGAAGAAGAATGGCAAGAAAAAAGAAAAGTAATTAAAAACGAAATAAATATAACAACAAAAAAAGAAAGAAGTTTTTTGCTTTTAGACCTAATCAATGAATTTAATTATATTGAAGCAGAAAAGTTTTTAGGAGATATTTATAATGAAAACTTACTTAATGCATACATAGACAAAAATATTAACTCAGTAAATGTATTTGAAAAAGTTTATATATTGTTAAAACTTCAAAAATATGAAATAGCTTTTAACCTATTAGAAAAAATATCTTATAAAGCAAAAGATAAAAAGAATTACTTTATTTTTCTTATTTCTGAATTTAATAAAAAAGTTGTTTTCAATTATTATTACAATGATAAATATTATCAAAGTTCTGCAGCGGAAAAAGAAGCGTTAAATAAAATACAAAATGATTATTGGGCAATCAATATTTCTGATTTAATGAAAAAACTTTTATCTGATGAAGAACTTAATGTAATTGAAGACAAATTGAATTTTAAATTTATTGAAAATTTAGACAAAAAAATATTGAAAGATACAGCAGAAGAATCATATACAAAATTATGTTTAAAAGATGTTTATAATACTTATATAAAAAATTATATTTTTATTGAAAATTATCAGGAATTTCAAAAATTATGTATGCATTCAATATCTTTAGAATTGAAAACTTTTAATATTCAAGAAGATACAATGTCTCTATATTTTGCAGAGTCTCCAAATAAAAACAAATATGATTTTTTAGATTTGCTTTTTATAATAAAATATGCCAAAACTTCTGATTTGAATAATCTAATATTTAGAAATAAGATAAAAGAATTGCCATTAAAAAATGAAATAGAAAAAAACAAATTATTATCAGCATATAATAATCTTATAAATTCAATTATACACTTTGACTTATGTGAGAAAAATCGTTCTCTTTGTATTAAATACTTAGAATATTTGCATAAATTTTTTATTGTATTTAAAGTCTTACCATTAAGTAAAAATGATATCGAAAATATAATAACAAATTATTTAAAACTAATTGAAAAATATAAATGGTATGTTAACTATTATAATACTCCTGATTTATTATTTTATCTGTTGAATTTTATAATCACAAATTACAATAAAACATATAGTAATACAAATTTAAATTCCAGAATATTAACTAATTTTTTAACATATATAGTTAATAATTCTAGTATGATAAAAGATTCAGAAAATGATAAACATCAAGTTTTAAGATTTGTGAGTGAAATTTCAAGTATTATAAGAAAAATAGACCCAAAATTTAAAAATTCATTTTTTACAATTGTAAATAAAGATATATTCTCAATACAATTATATAGTTTTATTTATAAAATTTCTGATAAAAAAACTAAGGAGAAAATAAAAAAGTTAATTTTAAATCAACTTGAAGCAGATTTTAATCATGAACTATATCAATATGCTTGTCTAGAAAATATTATAAAATCTGATGTTAGATATGAACAAAAATTAGTTCAAGAAATTGAAAATAGAATTATTAAATACAATGAATTAAAAATAACTAAGCCCAAAACATGTAATGGATTGACAAATAATCCTTTAGGGTTAGATGAAATACATGATATTTTACGAACTATTGCGAATTTATTAAATTTTGAAAAAATAAATGACACAACCCTTTTTGAACAATATAAAGAACACAAAGATTTTGTAACTTATAATTATTTTTTGTTTGCAATTGACATGAAAACATTTGATTATAATAAATTTCAACTAAATTATCTTAGATATTTAACAAAACGCAAAAAGAAACAACTAAAAAGAATAATTAATTCAGACCTAAAGAAAAAAGAACTTATTAAAGAAAAATTTATAAGTCAGATTTCTTTAGAAAATGATTTTAATAATTACATTAGAGATATATCTTTAAATATATTATATGAAGAGCCTATTATAGAGCAATGAAATTACAAGATTCTTCCTTGAATTATAATTCTGTATAATCTGGTATTGGTAAATCAATAGGTAACCAATATTTTTATGGGTCTCTATCATTCATTTGATTTTGTTTAGCTATTGTTAAATTTAAACAATAATCTCTATTGGCTTCAGGGAAAGCTTCTAAATTAAATTGTAATATTGCATATTCCCAATTAGTTAAACTTGGTTCTTTTAAACTAGGTTCTTTAAATAGTTTTACTAAATCTTGTTTTTCCTTAGAATTTAAAATCCAATTAATTTTTC
>CALVAT010000167.1 GCA_944325565.1 Candidatus Gastranaerophilales bacterium | reverse complement strand
TAATAAATATTTATAAATTTACAAATATTTTTTGTGTTTGTTATACAATTTCATGTATTGTTTACGTACATTTTTAACAATTAATAATGTTCACAAACACAACATTATAAAACACTGAATTGATAAAGTATTGGGAGTAATAAGTTGAGTAAAAAAAATAAAATAAAAATATTTGTCGCATATCATAAAGATGCACAAAGAATAGAATCTAAAATTTTAACCCCCATACATGTCGGAAGAGCTCTTGCTTCTAATGATATTAAAGCTCAATTACAAGATATGATTGGAGATGACACAGGAGATAATATATCCTACAAAAATCCAAATTATTGTGAACTCACAGCGCTTTATTGGGCTTGGAAGAATACTGATACAGATTATATAGGACTATGTCATTATAGAAGATTATTTAATTTAAATTTTTATAATGCTATTGATACTACATATTCTTTTGACCCAAAATTTTTAACAAAAATAAAAATGGACGATAACAGCATTGAAGAGCTAGTTAAAAGTTTTGATATAATACTTCCCTCTATCTACAATACTCACCCTTTCGGGCTGCCAAAACAAAAAATGACAAACTACGATTTTTATTGTCAAGAACATACAAAAGAGCATCTTGATGCTGTTATTAGTATTATACAAAAAGATTATCCCGAATATACGGAAGCATTAGAAAAATATCTACAAAGCCAAAAAAGCTTTTTCTTCAATATGTTCCTTATGAAAAGAGAATACTTTGACCAATATATGAACTGGCTGTTTGATATTTTAAATAAGCTTGAAAAAATATTACCAATACCGGAAGATTCTTATCAATCCAGGATATACGGTTTTATTGCAGAAAGACTTTTAAATGTTTTTATAATTCATCTAAAAAAACACAATCCTAAAATAAAAATTTATCATACTAATAGTGTCGTTTACGCCGCAGATTGTTACAAACCTGTTGATATAAATAAAGCCCAAATAAGTTTAGGCACGAAAAAATATTTATATGATAGAGAATCTACAGGCAAAAGCAATATTAATATTGTATTTTCTGTTGATAACAATTATATACAACATTGCAGTGCAACAATTGCTTCAATTTTATTGAATAGTTCTTGTGGCAACAATTTTAATTTTATTCTTTTAGACGGTGGTATAAGTGCTAAAAATAAAGAAAAGCTTGAAAAACTAAAATCCATTAGAAATTTTGAAATAAATTACATAAAAATAGATAATCAAAAGTTCGCAAATCTGCCATTAAATCGTTCTTATATATCTATTGCAACATATTATAGGCTATTATTACCACAAATTTTACCATCAAACATAAATAAAGTTATATATCTTGATGCAGATATCATTGTAGAACAAGATATAGCCGAGTTATGGAATATGGATATAACAGATTATGCATGCGCAGCAGCAGAGGATGAAGGTAGTTTATATCAAATAAAAAGATTAAAGCTTCCCATCCAAAATTCATATTTTAATGCAGGCGTTATGATTTTTAATATTGAATATCTTAGGAAAATGGATTTTATAAAAATCTGGCAAGAATATTTTAATAAGAATAAAGACATAATACTTTTACAAGATCAGGATATTCTTAATGGAACTCTGAATGGTAAATGTAAATTTTTGCCTCTTAAATGGAATGCAAATGGAAGGTTATATAGTAAAGACAATATTATTGAACATATATACTCTTATGAAGAAGCAATGGAAGCCGCACATAATCCAGCAATTATTCATTTTACAGATAAAAACAAACCTTGGATGAAAACTTGTACTCATCCATTAAAAACAGAATATATAAAATATCTCAAACATACTCCTTGGAAAAACAAAACATTTTTATATGAATCTTGCTATTTTATATCAAAATTCATAAAACCAGTTAAAACAAATAGAAGAAAATTTATTAGTGTTAGATTTAACAAACATGAAAAATCAATACGTTTGTTTGGAAGAGTAATATATAATGCCTAAAGTATCAGTAATTATACCAGTATATAATGTAGAACTATATCTCAGGCAATGTCTTGATAGCGTAATTAACCAGACACTTCAAGATATAGAGATAATTCTTGTGGATGATGGTTCAACAGATTCAAGTCTTTCTATATGCAATGAATATGCAAATAGAGATGAAAGGATTACTGTTTTGCAGCAAAGAAACAAAGGAGCAGGTGCTGCAAGAAATAAAGGTCTCAAGATAGCTAAAGGTGAATATCTTTCGATTTTAGACAGCGATGACTATTTTGAACTGGATATGCTGCAGAAACTCTACGATAAAGCTACAAAGAATAATGCTGATATAACAATCTGTGATATATACCATTATGATAACTTAACTAAAGAAATAAAATATTTTGATTGGATTATACAAAAATCTAAAATTCCTCAAAATTTAATTTTTAATTACAAAGATTTTCCTGATTATATATTTAATTGTTTTCAAAACTGGGCTTGGAACAAACTTTTTAAATCTGATTTTATAAAACTAAACAACATAAAATTTCAGGAAATAAAAAGAACAAATGACCTTTATTTCACATGTTGTGCGTTAGTTCTTGCTAACAAGATTACTTATTTAGACGAAAAATTAGCATATTACAGATTTAATACAACAAGTAATTGCCAAAGTACAAACTATATGGCTCCAAAAGATTTTGCAAAAGCCTTTATAAAATTAAAAAAATTTTTAGAAAAGAAAAATATCTATAAAGAAGTTAAAAGAAGTTATATTAACTGGGCTATATGCAGCTGCCTATATAATCTTCATACATTAGAAAAATATCCTAAAGCCTATACAAAACTTTTAAATTATCTTATTGATTCAGGCTTTTACGAGATGGATATTTCAGAACCTAATAAAAATTTATTTTATTCAGAATATGAATATAACGAATTCAAAAGGCTTTATGACTTAAAGAATATTCATTATAAAAATAAATTTGAAAAATTCTTTTCAATAAAAAACTCGTGGGACAGGCGCCACAAGATAATAACTGTTTTGGGAATAAGGATAAAAATACGGAGAAAGGAAAGATAATAATGACTAAGGTATCAGTAATAATACCCGTATATAACGTTGAAAAATATCTGAGAGAATGTCTGGACAGCGTTGTTAATCAAACACTAAAAGATATAGAAATAATCTGTGTAAATGACGGCTCTACTGACAATTCACTTAAAATCCTTGAAGAATATTCTTCACAAGACAACCGTATTAAAATAATAAATCAAGAAAATCTGGGTGCCGGTGCGGCAAGAAACAATGGAATGAAATCCGCGCAGGGAGAATATCTTTTGTTTTTGGACAGTGATGATTTTTTTGATCTACGAATGTTTGAAATTTTATATGATAAAATGCTTCAAACTAAAGCAGATATTATTGGATTTGGATATTATACTTATGACGAAAAAACAAAAAAATGCGAACCTAACGAATACTCAATAAGAAAAACGCTAATACCGCATAATAGTACGACATTTTCTTATAAAGACTGTCCATTCACAATTCTCAATATAATATCAAATAGCCCGTGGAATAAAATTTACAAAACAGACTTTTTAAGAAAAACCAATCTTCATTTCCAAAATTTAAGTGCATTTAATGATGTTTATTTTGCGACTTCAGTTCTCGCATATGCTGATAAAATAGTTTGTATAGATAAACCTCTGCTATATCACAGAATATCTTTAAATACATCTATTACATCATCCAAAACAAAAAAATTCGATGATCTTGTCAAATCCGTGAATGCAGTTATCAGCGAAATGCAAAAACTTGAATACTATGAAGAGATAAAGGTTTCTGTTTTGAGTTTTGCTATAAATGCATATAAATACTTTTATTATGATGTATTAGTTACAGAAAAAGATAGAAGAAAAATTTTCGATAAGCTTCATATCATTTTCAATGAAGGAATTTTTCAAGATAACATAACAGCCGGTAAAATATATGAAATGCATTTAAAGAGGGAATATGAAAAATTTAAAAATAATAAATATAAAAACGATAAATTTAAAGAAACATTAGCTGCAATGTTCTCATTAAAAAACACAGATATATATAAACAAATCACACTATTTGGAAGGCAGTACAAATTTATAAGCCAAAAGCTTACAAATAAAACAACAGAATATAAAATTAACGATTTAAGAACAGAAATAAATAAATTACAAGCAACCCAAAATGAACTTCTCGAACTGACAAAAGCAGTTAATTATGCAACTAAGCCGGACAGCATACTGATTGTCGAACCTAATGACTGTCACGGTGAAGTCATCCCCGGGTATGCAAAATATTTTAAAGACTTAGGATTTAATGTCGATATTGTAATAACACCTAAACAAAATGAAAAACACAGTTTGTTTATGTTCGATAACACTGATATGAACATTTTTATACTTAGTAGAAAATCTATAAAAGCATTTTTATCAACAAAAAAAATTGAACAGTACAAATACATTGTTTTCACTTCTCATATTATGTATGAGTGGTTAAATCAAATTATTTATCCAACAATATTTCAACATTTTCCGGTTTTAGAAAATTACAGAGATAAACTTTTTGTTGTGGAGCACCATTTTGAATCGGCAGACAAACAGTTATTGGAAAACAAACATATAATTATGCTGACAAAATTGCCTTCCCAAAACGGGAATGTAATTTGTGCAAACCCGCATTATTTCGGAGATGTAACTATAACCTCTAAAAATCCTATTATTACAGAATTTATAATGGTTGGCGCAATTGAGGCAAAAAGACGTAACTGCAACATATTAATTGATGCTGTTAACAAACTTGTTGAAAGCGGTTTTGATAATTTCAGAATAACTGTTATCGGCAGAGGTTCAATGGAAGCAATACCTGAAAAACTAAGAAAATATTTCAATATTTTAGGCTATGTTCCTTATGATGTAATGTACAAAAAAATGGAAAAAGCCGACTTCTTCCTGCCTTTGATAGATCCTGACAATCCCGAACATGACCGTTACATAACTGTCGGAACAAGCGGAAGTTTTCAGCTGATATACGGTTTTCAAAAACCGTGTCTGATTGCTGAAAAATTCACTGAACTTCATTATTTTAATAACGAAAACAGTATTATATACCAAACAAATAGCGATCTGGCAGACTCAATGAAAAAAGCAATTTTAATGCCCCAGCGTGATTACTTAAAAATGCAGGAGGCTTTAAAAGCTCTGGCAGAAGAGTTGTATAAAAAATCTTT
>CALVAT010000166.1 GCA_944325565.1 Candidatus Gastranaerophilales bacterium | reverse complement strand
ATGCTGAAAAATTAGAAGACTTACCACAGTTAAACGCTGCGTTTATCGAAGACAAAACAGACCAAATATTAAAACGTACGTTAGCTGTACAAACAGACTCTGAAGGAGACGCAGATCAATTCTTATGCGATTTCCAATTCAAAGGAATGGTAGCAAGAATATTACCAGCAAAAGCAACACCTCAAACCGGCGGTAGATTACTATAGAAAGGAAAAAAATGGCTAAAAGAATAGGAAAAGGAAACAACTTAAAAATATGGAAAAAAGGAATTAACAATATAAAAGCTGCAAACTCTGCAGATTACGCAAAAAATATGCGTAAAGGTATAAGATTCTAGTACAACAACTAAACCTTCTCGATATCACTCCAACACTATGCGTGAAATTCGTAGCACTACCGGGTAACAGCCCCGGCTCATTATAAATATGTGTACTAATCCACAAAAAATAATAGTAAACAAAGAAGAAATAACCGTCAAATGCGGAAAGTGTGCAACCTGCAGAAGACAAAAAGCGCAAGAATGGGCAATAAAACTAATAAATGAAAGAAAATACTACAAAAAAGCATGTTTTATTACACTAACATTCGACAACAAAATATTAGGAGACAAAAAATCTAAAGCAGTAGCAAAATACGGAGCAAAAGCAGGTTATGTATTAAAAACTGATTACTCAATGGAGTACTTCAAAAAATTTATAAAAAGACTACGAAAAAAATTTAAAGACAAATACATTGCATACTTTCACGTTGCAGAATATGGAGAAAAGACACACAGACCACATCATCACGCAATTATATATGGTATTAATTTCGATGAAGACAGAAAAGAAGGAGCACTCTCAAAAACAGGACACACACAATATATATCTAAAACACTTAACGACTTATGGGCTGCGGGCAATTGTACTGTTCAAGATTGCAACTCAAATAATATTATATATATTGCACAATATAGCTTGAAAAAATTCAAACAAAACGAAGATAAAGAATATAGGGCAAAAATGACATTTTCAAACAGGGTAAAAATGAACGTTAAATTCATAAGAAAATACCCTGCAGCTATATTAAAAGGATATTTAAAAGATGATGAAGGAAAAATGTATAAAATACCACAATCATACAAGAATTGTTTAAAAAATGACGATGTAGAAAAAAACAGAGAGATATACAGACAATATGAAGAAAAAACTATGGAATATTTTGACAATAATAGCGCTATTGATTTAATAAAAAAAGAGGAAAAGAAAGAAGAAATCCGACGTCTAAGGCAGAGAAACCTGGGAAAACCAAGAGATTTTTAATTTTGCTTCGCAAAAGGTGTCACCTTTGCTATTAAATACAAGTAGATTTAATAGCAAAGGCGACATTAAAAAAGTACAAAGACAAATGTTAAAAAATGTAAAGGAGAAACAAATCATGACAACAGAAGAACAAATGGAAAAAATCAAAGCAATATCTATATCTAGACAAATTGAAAAACAATTAATAACAGCAGTTTGCGACCTATATATTAGAGGAATAATAAAATGTAAAAAATTAGAAAAATTAACAGAAAATATACGAAAATTAATAAAAGAGATAATAGAATATCAAGAAAACATAAAAATAGATTGACAAAAAAAGTAAATAAAGATAACATACAAAAAAAGGAGAAAAAAATTGAGAAAAAGAATAAATATGAACATTTTCTTAATAATAAAACAATTGGGAAACAATAAAATACCTCATCACATATTTATTTCCGATGATTATGAACTAGCTAAGCTAAATTTTGACAATTACGTAGATAACTATACATATCCGTCAGATTTTACACTATACAAAATAGGTGAAATCAAACAAGATTTATCAGTATCAACTTGTAAAATATACATCAAAACAGGGAAAAGAGAATCATACAAAAAGACGGATTTTTTACAAGAAAAATTATTGATAGAAGAAGCAGCAAAAGAAAAAACAACAAAAGAAATAGTAAAAAAATTATTTAATGGACAAGAAATAAAAATATGAAAAATGAGTGTTACGAGTTAATAGCAGAATGGATATATCACAACGAAAAATTAAGAGAAATAAACAAATATCTATTTGACCATACAGAACTATTTGAAGAACTATATTGCAGCGACTTTAATAATGATTTATTCAGGTTCTTTGCGGGAAAGATAACAAGATATGGTAGAGATTACAACGAACTGTATAAAAAACTAACAAGCGAACAAAGAAAAGAACTAAATAGAGTTAAATTAATGAGGAGATAAAAATGGGCATATTAGGCGACGCATTAGGCGGAATAATTGGCGGAATAGGCGGTTCACTGATAGGAGGAGCTTCTGCACTAGGCGCAAATCTAATGACATTCAAGCAAAACAAAGAATTGCAACAAAGACAATTCGATTTTCAAGAAAGAATGTCAAATACAGCATATCAAAGAGCAGCAAGCGACTTAGACGCAGCAGGATTCAATAGATTAATGGCTGTAACAGGAAGCGGAGCAAGTACACCATCAGGAGCTAGCAGTTCAATGTCAACACCTGATATAGCAGGAGCAATGTCAAGCGGTGCAATGATGGCAAGTAACATAAGAGCCCAAAACGCAGCAGCAAAAAACCAAAATGCAGACGCAAATCTAAAAGAACAACAAGCTATTACAGAAGCTAACAGAAGAAATCAAATAGATTCAGAAACAGGACTAAACAGGCTAATGGCAACATATCAATCAATAGTAAATTCAAATGCACCAGCAAAACTAAAAGCAGAAGTAAAAGAACTTGTTTCAAGAACATATCTCAATAATATGACAGCAACAGCAAATCAAGCAAATGCTGCAACTAACAGAATAAATGCTATAACTGCACAGAAAAACGCTGAAACTAATAGAATGGTTGGAAAAGAACAGGCAAAATATACAAAAGAACGTTCAAGAGGATATACAGAAAGCTGGTCAGAATCATCTAACAGAGAACAGCACGCAATGGGAGTAGGTTCTGCAGGTGGACACAGCAAATCTTATACAAGAAATTATTAATAAAAGAAAGGATAAAAAAAATGCCAAGATTCAAGCTAAAAACAAAGTATGATGAGTACAAAACCAGATTAGGTACAAAAAATGTAGGTGAATCAAAATGCTGCAAAGAAGACGCAGAGGACACAGACATTTACAAATGTATTGAAAAGTACGGAATGGGACAAATTGTTAAACAAACTCAAGCAATGGAACCAATGTACCTAGATATGACAGCAATGCCGAAAACAATTGACGAAGCAGTAGCATTGCAAAATGAATGCGAAGAATATTTCAATTCAATGCCAGCAAGAGCAAGAAAAATCTTTAACGACAATAAAGACATATTCTATCAAAAATACATTAAAGGAGATTTTGCGGACTTTATAACTACCGGTGCACTTACAGAAGATATGGTTTCGGAATTAAAAATTGACTCACCGGCAATTTTTAATCCCGATTTAGAAGGAGGACAAATAAATGACAACACCGAAATGGATCAAAATACTACAAGCAACAGCAACATTGATACCACTGGTAATCAAAACGGTAATTGAAGTATACAACGCAATTGTAGATGAATTAAACAGAGAAGACAAAGCAGACAACGTACTAAAAGTATATAACGGAGAACAAAAAAATGTGTAAAAACAAAGAATTATTAAAAGAACAATTAGAATCATTTTGCAACGACCTAAATATAATGAATTCAGAAATAAGTAAAATACAATGCAAACTTAATAAAGATAAAATAAAAAATGACCAAGAAATTTATGAATTCTGGATTTCAAAAATGTCAAATTTCCTAACAAGCAGAAAACAAGTACAAAATTTCATAAAAGAAATTGAAAATAAATTGAAAGAAGGTGATGAAGTTGACAAACATTCTGATGAGGAATAAATCAAACAACGTTACGTCACGTATTGAAATGGTTAAAAAACCACGAAGTATTTTTCCAATTGGCAAAAGCCGTAAAATGACTATGAAAGCTTCTTATCTATATCCTATATTAGCAGAAGAAGTATTACCAGCAGATACTTGGATATTAGACTGCAGCTATTTTATACGTCTAAACACTCAATTGACAGCACCTTTGGACAACTTATGGGTAATGATGTATTTCTTTTTTGACCCTTATAGACTTGTATGGGATAACTTTACAAAACAACAAGGTGAAAGAAGAAATCCAGACGATAATATAGACTTTATAACTCCAGCTATAACTTCGACAGCAGGTTTCAAAGTAGGTTCATTATTCGACTATTTCGGAGGATTGAGAACAGGAGTAGCAAACAGTAAAATAACTTGTTACTTTGCAAGAACATATAACCGTATATTCAATCAATATTTCAGAGACCAAGACCTACAAGACGAAGTACCAGAATACTACGATGATGCAGACAGAGCTGACACAGTATATAAACTACTGAAAAAATGCAAAATGCACGATTATTTCACAGACGCAACGATATCAACACAAAAAGGCCCTGCAGTTATGATTCCGTTAGGTGTAGAAGCACCAGTCACTGGAAGCATACAAGGAAGTGGAAAAACAATGAATTTTCATGCAAGTCAATCAAATGTAGAGGGGGGAATACTAAGACTTAAAAACAAAACACAAGACTCAACTATGGGAGTAGGTGGAACAAATACAACAGTTGCAGATATAGTATTAAAAAATGGAGCAGACCAAGGATTAAAATTAGTTAATGCAAAAGCAATGTTATCCGACGCGGTAGCAGCAAGTATAACAGCAGTAAGATTAGCAATAAGAACGCAAGAAATATTCGAAGCTGATAACAGAGGCGGTACACGTTATACTGAAATGCTAGAACACAGATATGGCGCACTTAATCCTGATTTAAGACTAGGACGTGTACAATATCTCGGAGGAATGCAAAAACCTTTATTTACAAATCCAGTTGTACAAACATCAGGTACAGGTTCTACAGGACAAACAACACCACAAGGTAACATAGCAGGATATGGTACAGTATCAGAATCTGGAAATGTTGTAAAAGCTTCATTTGGAGAATTCGGTACATTAATGGGTATTGCAACAATAGTTGCAGTTCCACAATACCAACAAGGAATGAACAAAAAACATCAAAGATGGGAAAGATTCGATTATTGGTATCCTGAATTTAGTTCTCTAACAGACCAAGCAATAACAAACGGTGAAATTTTCTATCAAGGAACAGATGAAGACAACGAGCCGTGGGGATACATAGGCAGAGGAGACGAGTACAGATACTTTAACAATGAAATATGCGGAGAATTAAGGTCTGAATATCGATATACACTTGATCCGTGGCATTATGCTGAAAAATTAGAAGACTTACCACAGTTAAACGCTGCGTTTATCGAAGACAAAACAGACCAAATATTAAAACGCACACTAGCTGTACAAACAGACGCAGAAGGAGACGCAGAACAATTCTTA
>CALVAT010000165.1 GCA_944325565.1 Candidatus Gastranaerophilales bacterium | reverse complement strand
AGCGGTGTTATTGATACTAATATACTGGGTTCTGTCAGTGATTTAGTGCCTAATGTGAGCACTGCGCTTGTTGTTAATGACTCAAACATTAATACAACTGCAAAAATCGGCGCAAATGCAAATATCCATGCCGATAATGTTTCTGTTAACGCAAATACGGTTGATTTGACAGTTAACACAACAAAAGCTCATGTTAAAGACGGAGATTCTAAGGCTTCCGGCTCTGATTCTTCTGGCGGCGTCGGCGATTATATTCCGAACCCCGGTGTTGCAGTAATTGTTAACAATCAGAATAACAATACGACTGCCGTGATTGAGGACGGTGCTGCCCAAAACTATGCTAATGTTACTGCTGATAACAAATTGTCAGTTAATGCAACAACCGAACTTCCCCGAAACAACGCAACCTTTGATTTAATATTAAATGTCATCCAGGCTGCCGGAGATATAGAAGATTTGCCAGAGGATTTGAAAGGTAATGTAAATGCAGAGTTGGGCAAAGGCAATCAGTGGGATATAAGACTTCTTTTTCAAGGTGTTACAAATCCTGCAGCTGAACTCGGTTCTGAAATTTCTGATATAAACTTTGGAATCAAAAATGGTGGAATAAAAACAAATCTTGGATTGCAAGGTTTCTTTAACAACTGGGCAGAGACAACATCATCCGCAGGCAGCGGTGTCGGTATTGCAGCATCCATAATAGTATCGGATGTTATTAATAATACTATTGCTAGAATCGGTGACAATTCCGTTATCAACGCTGGTGATGTTATAGTTAACGCAGCAAATCAGGTTGTACAATACAATGCAGCCGGCGATGTTGAAAAATTGTGGAAAATTACAGGCGGTTCTTCTGGCGCAAAAAGCGGTGTCGGCGGTAATGTTATAGTTGAAAATGTTGAAAGCAATGCACGTGCACAGGTCGGGGACGGGGCTGTTATTAATGTTACTGAAAATGCTATAGGAACAACGGGAAATAAAACTAACGGTGATATTAATATTCAAGCTGCAAACCAACAGGATTTTCTAACAGCTGTTGTTACCGGAAGCAAAGCAACGGGTGACAATGGTGTTGCTATATCTGGCAGTGTTACCGTACAAAATGTGGGCGGAACAACAGAGGCATCTGTGGGGGCTTCAAAAGTTAACGCTTCGGCCTTAAATATCAAAGCAGGTGAAGCTCAACTAGCAACTGCTCAAAATTCAGAAGGATATCTGTTCCATGAAACTGTACCTAAAAAAGATGAAAATGGAAATATCGTTTATGATGAATACGGTGATCCCGTATATGAAGAAAGTAACCCGTTTGAGGATTTGAACGCTGAAGATTATGAGGTCGGTTTGGATCCGGATTTGACGTCGCCTCAGATAAGCAATTATATGGGAGTGGACTCTGATACTGGTTTGCTTGTTTTAAATGAATATTCTGCAATAAAAGACGGTATTTCTAACATTCTTATATCCGGGGCAATTGCGACACAAAAGGCGGAAGATACAGGCTCAACTTCTTCAAGCTCCACCTCTTCATCGGGCGGGGCTGTTGGTGCTTCAGTTAACATAAGTCAGTTTGACAGAGATGTCAGGGCAAGTATTGCGGATGGTGCTGAGATTAACTTGACAAAAGATTTGAATGTAATATCTGATTCTTTCACCCAGTCCATTGATATTGCAATTGCCGGTGCCTTTGCTGGCGGTGTTAAGATGAACCAAAAAGAGGATAAAAAAGATACTGACAGCAGCTTTGCCGGTAACAAACTTGCAGAAAGTAATTCTTTGTTTTCAAAAGTGTCGGGACTTTTTGATAAGGTGTCAGGTAAATTAGGTTCAACTAATGCTCCGGTGGGCTCCGATGCAAATCCTTCCATAAATGTCGGAGGAACAGATTATACAGCGGGGTCTGATGGTGTTTACAAAGATACTAGCGGAAATAAATTAACTGTCTCTGATGGGAATTCAACAAGTGATGTTAAATTTCAGGGCTCAACCGGTAAAGAAGCCTCAAACCTTGACAATTTAAATTCACAAAACGGACACTCCAAGAATATGTCAGCTGCTGCAGCTGGTTCTGTCAATGTACAGCTCAACGAGTCTACTGTTACATCAGAAGTCGGTAATGCAAAAATTACAGTAGGCAAAGACGTTAATGTCAAAGCTAATCAGACAACAAAATCTTTAAATATAGGCGGAGGTATTGCAAAGGCGGCTACTGTCGGAGCCGGTGCTGCGGTTAACTTTGTTGAGAATATTAATGAAACAACAGCTTCTTTAAAAGGTGCTGATATCACCTTCAAAGGCAGCGACAATAAATTAAACGTCAAAGCAGAGGAAAACAATGACAATGTACAGGTCGCAATCGGTGTAGGTGTCGCAAAATCAGGTGCTGATGACACAACAACACAGGTGTCGGCCGGCGGATCTTTCAACACTGATATTTTAGAAAACAAAGTCAACGCTCAAATCGATGGTGCAAACGTAAGACACGAAAGTGGAGCCGATACTATAGCAGTTGATGTAAACGCAGAAAACCACTCAACCTCTTACAAAGGTGCGGGCGGTATGAGCGTTAATGCCGGTCAAAGCGGAACCTCGGGTGGTACCTCTGTGGGTGCGGGCATGGGCGGAAACCTTAACCTTATTACAAAAGAAACAACAGCTAAAATTACAAATTCTCAAATTAATAATACAAAATCCGTTTCCGTTGCGGCAAACAAGGATAAAACTCAAAAAACAGAAGACTTAATCTCTGTCGGTGTTGGAGGCAGTGTTATTGCAAGTACAGCAAACGGATACAGCTTCTCAGGCGCAATGGCCACGGACGTAATTAATAACACAATCAATGCGACAATCGATAATTCAACAGTTAACTCAACCGGTGATGTTGATGTTATAGCTAACAATAACTTTAATAACAGAAATCTTGCCGGTGCATTGAGCTTTTCTAATGCAAAAAATGGTGTAGGTGTTGGTGTTGGAGCAATAGTCAGTGTTATCAACAATAATGTAAACGCTTCCATTACAAACAACTCAACGATCACAGCAAAAGGTGTTAACGTAAACGCAGATAATAATGAAAATTTACAGTTCCTTGCGGCTAATATGGGAATACAAACAGGAAACGGAATACCTGTTACCGCAAACGGTATTGTTAATGTAATTCAAAATAATATTGCAGCCTCTGTCCTGGATTCTTCTATTACAAACAATGGTGTATTAAATATTCTTTCAGAATACAATAACTCTATTGAAGGCATTACAGTTGCTGCCTCAATAGCTGCAGGAAGCGGACTTGCTGCTGGTGCAAACGTATTGTCAAACACCTTGTTGAGCACTAACACAGCTCAGTTAATGAGTTCTGATATAACTTCCGGCGGAAAATTGTCCGTAAAAGCAACAACAAACGGAAATATTGACACTATACCTGCTGCAGCTGCGGTTACAGCATCAGGTTCAGCAGCCGCTGCTGCGAATGTCGGCGTTAACGTGGTACAAAATTCCACAACCGCAAAAATTGACGCTGAAAACGGCAAAAAATCCAACGTGTCTGCAAACGGTGTTGAAGTTGCAGCTTCCGATAACACCCAATCAAGAAGTAGAGGAGGGACTCTTGCCGCTTCCGGCGGAAATGCCGCAGTGGGCGGCTCCATACTTGCCGATGTTTATTTAAAAAACGTTGACGCTCATATCGATAACGCAACAATAACAAAAGGCGGAGATATAAAAGTTGATGCTTCTGCTAAAAATATTTTTGGGGAAGAAACGCCTGGATCAATTACTGCAGCAGCTCTGGTAGAAAAGTTGTCTAATCCTGATTATGATATGAAAAATGACACTGATTACCAGAACTGGGATATGACCTTTGATATAGCTGGTGCAAGCACTGCCGGTGTTTCAGGTTCTTTAATATCAAAAAATGTTATTAACGATGTTGATTCTTACATAGGTTCCAATGTTGTAATACAAGATGCCGGTAATATTGATATTGCTGCATCCAATAAAACAGTTGCTGATGTTATTGTTGGTAACATTTCGGCCGGCGGTACAGCAGCAGTTGGTGGTTCAGTATTTTCTAATGTTAATGTAAGCTCTGTTGATGCCGGTATTAAAAGCGGAGCACAGATTGGAAGCGTAGCCAATAGCGTCGGAAATGTAAATATCAGTGCTGTTTCTGAACAAACCTACAAATCAATGATGGCTATAATTGGTGGTGCTGGTACAGCTGCTGTCAATGGAGCAATAAATTCTAATGTAATCGTTAATTCAACAAATTCTTACATCGCAAATAACGTAAACCTATACTCAGCAGGGGATATATCTATTGATGCAAAAGATTCTATGGATGTTGAGGGATTGAATGTTGGTGTTTCAGCTGCGGGAACGGCTGCAGTAGGTGATGTAATATATACAAATGTTCTTGCAAACAAGGTCAACTCCTCAATCGGAACGGGCTCAACCAATGGCGGAAAAGCCGGCAATATTGTTGCTGACGGCGATATAACCGTTTCATCTGATGACAATCAAAACTTCCTCGCTAACGTAATGCTTGTTTCAGCTGCTGGTACAGCTGCTGTTGGGGTAATAACTATTGCCAATATTATGTCTTCAGAGGTCAATGCCGGTATTGAAAACACCACTGTTACATCCAATAATGGAAGTATAAATGTTAATGCTAACAACAGCTTTAACGGGGATTACAAAGATCAGAGTACCGGTCTTGAAACACTTCTCGAAAAAGACTCTGTGGCTTATGAGGATGTTTCGGACCTCATTCCTCTCGTTGGTGTCGTAAGTGTCGGTGCCGCAGGATCAGCTTCTGTTGGTGCGACTGTTATTGCAAATTCTGTTACAACAGCGGTTAATGCTTATGTTGATAATTCAACAATATCAACACTAAACGGGTTGGATGTTTCGGCAAATTCTTCAATGACCACGTATGATGCTGCATTGAGTTTGGCTTTTGGTGGTGTTGCTGCCGTGAATGCAAACGGTGTAACTAATATTTATTCCGGCTCAACTATTGCTTCTGTTACAAATTCAGAAATACAGAAAGGTTCGCTAAAAGTTAGCGCTGATGATGAATTCAACTTAAACACTCTTTTGTTCACAATCTCAGGTTCTGGGACTGCAGCAGTTAATGCAGTTACAAATGTAAATACAATTACAAATAATGTAACTGCTAAAATAGAAAACACAAAAATCGAAGACGCAAGTGAAGTTAATGTTTCAGCCAAAAACAAGGTTAAATCAACTGGAGTGCTTGCTGCTGGCGCAATTTCCGGTGTAGGGGCATCTGTCAGTGTTGTTCCAATTGTTAATGTATTTACAAATAATACTCAAGCTTTCATTGATAATAGCTCGATTAACAATGCAGCAACTTCAGTAAATGCAACTACTGATATTGATATAATTTCCGGCATACTTGGTGTTGGAGCAAACGGTGTAGGGGCTGCGGTAACAGGATTTGCCGATGTAAATGTGTTTGACAATTCCTTGAGTGCATATATAAATAATACTTCTATAACAAACGCAAAATCTACCTCTGTAAGTTCAGCGGCGGATTTGGATTTAACAGGACTGATTGGCTCTGTAGGCATAAGTGGTGTCGGTGCTTCCACTCTTGTTAATGGCATTATAAATGTTATCAGAAATAATGTTAATGCATATATTGCTGATTCCTCTATACAAGGGGGAAGTGTGTCTGTTAATGCTAGCCAGAACACGATTATAGATAACGATACAGCTTCAGTTGCTGCTAATGGCGTTGGGGTTGCAGCATCTCTTAATTCGCTTGTATCGGTGTTAACCAATAATCTGAATGCATATATTACAAATACTTCTGCTAAAAATATATCAACAGTTACGGTTGCTGCTGACAATAAACAGAATATTGATAATGTTAATATCGGTGTTGTTGCATCCGGCACAGCTGCAGCAGGGGCAAATACAACCGTTAATGTTATTGAAAATACAACCCGTGCTGTTATAGATGCAAAGGATAAAACAATTAATGCGTCAGGCAAGGTATCTGTGGTAGCAAGCGATGAAATATTGCTGAATAATACAATGGGTCTGGTTGCCGGTTCCGGTTTCGGCTCAGGGGCTGCAAATGTTAATGTAAACGTTATAAATAATGCGCTGCAGGCTGAACTCTTAAGCAGCACCGGCGGTAAAGTTAATGCTGACAGTGTTGAAGTAGCTTCAAATTCTGTAATCGGTATTGATGAGGGTGGTATTGCTGCAGCTGCAGCAGGTCTTGCAGGTATTGCCGGCACCGTATTTGTTACATCAATCGGCGGAAAAGTATCCGATTATTCATCGGATGCTAACCTTAAAGATTCAGGAATCGATGATTCTATTGCAAAGGCAAATTCTAACTTTGATACAATTATTGACAATATAAGCTACAAGGAAAAAGACGAAAACGGTGAAGTAATAAGCGTAACTCACCTTACTGGCGAATCTCTGGCTGGTGCTTATGATTTAACTTCTGGTGCATCAAAAGGCGGAACACAGGCTAACCTTAACGCTAACGTTACAACAACCGGCAAAGACGGTGTTAAAGTGACCGCTCAAAATACTTTAAAAGGCTATGATTCTGATACAATGAGTATTTCCAATGCTACAGCCGCAGGCGGTACAGTTGCAGCTGGTGTCGGGGTGCTTGTTACTGATATGAAATACAACACTTCAGCCTCTATATCGGGCGGTAATGTCGTTACTCAAAATAACGGCGATGTTACTGTAAAAGCAGATTCCAATGTTAAAGCAAATACCGATGCTGTTGCAACAACATTATCAGGTCTTGTCGGTATTACAGGCAGCGTTGCATACTTTAATAACAAAGCAAACACTATTGCTCAAATTATAAATGCAAACGTTAACTCGGCTAATGACATTAATGTTCTTGCAGAGTCGTCTGACAATATTATGTCAACAGCAATATCTGCTGCGGCTGGTACAGTGAGTGCAAACCTCAATATTGCCGTTGCAAATACTGAAAATACTGTCAATGCAATGATTTTGGGAAACAACGTCGATATTGATGCTGACAACTTAAACGTGAAGGCAACAAATACAAGCAGACTGGAATCCGAATTGTATGGCGCAAGCGCAGGATATGCGGCTGTTTCTGCAGTTGTAAATACTGCAGTATCTCAGGCTGTTTCTAATGCTTTGATTTCTCTTGATAACAACTCTACGGTTGACGTGTTAAATGATTTAAACATCATCTCTCAAACCGGCGGAATTAATACAATAAATAACGTTGTTATTGGTTCTTTAGGTGTGTATTCTGCTACAGGAAACTATCAGAAGGCGGAATCAAATGCAACGTTTAACTCCGGCATTACTGGCGGAAAAATCAGTGCAAACAACGTAAAAATCAATGCCGGTACAGCAAAAGATTCTGATGAGGGTGGTAATATAACCGCAACTGTTAATACTAAAAAGGCTACCGGTGCATTTTATAGTGCAGGGGTAACAGTTGTTGATGCACGCGCAAACGGAAATGCTACAGCAAAAGTTACTGGTGGAAATGTTAGTGCAAACAATAAAATTGATCTAAAATCAAAACTTAATAGAACAGCAAATATTGATTCAGACAGTTTTTCTGCTGGACTTGTTGATATAAACGCACTTGCTGTTTCGACTTCAACAGGCGGTGACACAAATATCAACACAAACGGCTCAACATTGACTGCTAATAATGTTGATATGCTTGTTCAAAGCAAAAATGATGTTTCTGCTTCAATGATTAGCGGAGAACTCTCTCTTGCCGGCGGGGGCGCTACAGTGGTTAAGGCTGTTGCCGGTGCAAATGCCAAAATTGATACAGGTAATATCAATGCCAATAATACAAACTTGAATATTGATATAGACAGAAATGCTAAAATAACCAATAACAGCAATGCAATATCCCTTGTTGGACTTAATGTTACAAACCTTGAAGCCGGGGCAACCGGAACATCCGGCATAAATACTTACGGAACAATTCAAAATAAGACTGCGAATGGACAGGCGCAAAAGATTGCTGTTAACGTAAACGACACTTCAAAGGCTGAAAATGAATCGGCTAATACAAGTATTGGCTTCATTGATGGTTCTGTATTAAATATCGAATCTAAAGTTGATTCTTCCATTAATAATAATATAGGTGGAACAATTAATGGACTGGATGTTGATATAAACTCCGAACTCAATAGAACCGCAGTATCCAACGCTGCATCCTCAGAGGCGGGTCTTGCAAATATCGGCGTAATGAATCTGGACAGCATAATATCCAACGGTACAACCACTACATTATCGGGCCCAATAAATGCAAATACTCTGGATGTAAATTCCGATATGAACAACACTGTAGAAGCTTATGTTCACGATTTCTCGGCGGGTCTTGTTGCTCTTGCACACGGCTCTACGACAAATTATGTTGAAAACAGTGCCAAAAACATTGTTAACTTTAACAACGGAGGCAGCGGCATAGTTGCAAATACCGTTAATGCTGATGTTAACACCTTAACAAGTGCTTATCTGTTTAAAGAAAGCGGCAACTACGGCTTGTTCGTAATCAAAGGCGGACCTTTGACAAACGAACTTCTTGCAACTTCAGAATTGAATTTTAACAATGCTAAAATTTCCACAACTGGTGACGCGCTATTTAACGTTTCAAACGATGCATATACTCCGAGCGAAATGCAGGTAACAGACGACGCTGGCGGGTTTGTTGTATCAGGTGGGGCAAACCTGAAAAATACTCTTAACATAGGAGCTAATATAAATGTTAATGGTGACACTGATATTAATGCCGGTGAGCATCTGAAACTTGATATAGAAAGCGGAACTAAAGGATTTAAACAAAGAGTAACCTCCGACGGAAGTGGCTTTACTGCAAATAATAACGCAAGTTCAATTGTAACCGCAGTAGTTAATAACAATATAAACATAAACGACGGTTTACTCAGCGGTAAATACGTGGATATAAATATGAACTCCTCTAACGAGTTGAGTTCTATTGCCGAAGTAGACACACACCACTTTGCCGGCAATCCTTCTGTTAATAGCGAGGTTAATCTTACCATCAACAATACATTGAATATTGCTGGTGAATTGTTTGCTCAATCAGAAACAGCAGGTGTTAATGATGATACCAGCGTTAACATTAACTTTATGGGCAATTCTAATCAAGATCTTTATCAACTTGCTGATTTGTATGTAGAAGCTGCAATTGCTACCGGTGATGCGGATGGTGGTATTAACTTCATTACAAATAATAATGTAAATGTTAAAAACAATGGGGTAATAAGTTCTCAAAAAGATATTAACGTTGTTTTTGATAGAGGGGTTGAAAAACTTTCATCTAAAATCGTATATGATAGAGTAAGCAGACTGCTTTTCGGTATAAAAATACATGATGATGGAAGCTATTCTTCTGTTAAAAATGATTCTAATAACAATGTAAAAGTTGACGGAAAACTCATTGCCGGCAAAAATAATTCAATGCATTTGACTATTGATAAGGATGGCAATGCTTCCGGAACTATAAGTGATAATCTTTATGAGAAAAATGATAGTACTCTTATAGAAGCCGGTAAAGATTCTCAGGCTGCAAAAGATGAAATCGCAAAAATTGAACAGGCGCTTAGCGAGTTAAATTCGGAAAAAGAACGCCTGGAAAATATTAACGAAACAAATACTGCTAATTACGAATCTCTGCTTGAGCAAATAGATGCGCTTAAATTGCAGCTTGCAATGGCTGAATATATTCAGGGCGTTGAAGATTCTGGCAAAATTTCGCAAAACGATTTTAAAAACAGTATCGTTACAATGCTTGAAAACAACAATGTGGCAAATGCAGAAACAGTAGCTAATCAACTTTTGGATTATTACACAATGGCTGCGGATGAAAACACTAATTTGCCTATCTACAGCTTCAATACATCTGACGGCAATAATATTATTCTGAAATATGCTGTGGATGAAAACGGTAGCTATATTATAGAAAATGGCCACTACAAGTTGGCAGATATTGAAGGCTATACGATAAATTATGAAAACAATATTCCGGTAAGTGTTACACCGGACGGAGCAAGCTCTGTAATAAATGTGGGAACACTTACATTTGATGATTATTTAGCAGGGCTTAATCTCGGAGAAAAGACAACAGACGCAATTAAAAACTCGTTGGACGGTATGAAGATTTTTTCTCAAACTGCTACTATAACAACTGATTCCGGAGATAAAACAGTCACCTTCCTTACAACAAACGGACAAATTATCTACGATAGCAAATATGTAGACAATATGCAGTCTGTTTCTTCTGAAATTACGGCGGCTGAAAATAGTGCTAATACATTAAATGAAACAATTTCATCAATCGCTGATGATTTGAACGATATAAAAAATCAAATAAAAGAAAATGAGGCAAGAAAAGACAAAATTGCCCAGAACGGACTCGGAGAATTCAGTGCTCAGAACGGTTCCTTTATATTTAAAGATATCAACGCAACAAGCGGTACGATTAATATTCAAGCCAACAAAGGCAAGAGTGAAGTTTCAGGTTCCGGTGAAATTATCATGAGCCTTGCCGATGTGTTGATTAATAATTACTCAAACTATAACCTGATATTCAGTGATATTACGGTTGCCGGCGGTGTAGGCAGCTTTGTTGTTGATGGAAAAACCGTAACAGATAATCCGTATAATGGAATCACCATCAGTACAATAGGCTCAGCTGATAATAAAGGCGGTATTACTATTAATAACTGGTATGATCCAAACGATCCTGACAATAATACTGCTTTTGGAGTTCTTTCCAGCAATATGATATTTAACGGCATTATCAATACCGGTGTCGGCAATGTGAATATCTACAACGAAAGCGGTGATGTCACAATTAACGATGATGTTACCTCTAATAAATTAACTGTAAATGTTGCTCAGGGCAGCTTTACGCAGGATACAAAGGGTAAAGAATACGTGCTTAATGCGGGTGATACATTGTTTGCCGGTAAAAACATAAATATTATCGCTTCAAAAATTAAAGTTGAAGGCAATATGCAGACAGGCATAGCCGACAAAAATATAACAATTACACAGGATATGCTTAAAAATGCAGTTAAAGAAACTGTAAAACAGGTAGTTACTGATGCCTCAGGAAACCCAATTAAAGATGCAAACGGAAATGTTCAGTATAAAGAAGTTGAAACTGGCAGACTGCTTGTAAATCTTGCCCTCGGCAGGGATAGCTCTGAAGGTTCTAAGCAGTCTGACTATATGTATGATACAAATAACATCAAGGCTCTTTATGATCCGAAAACGAATACTGTTGAACTTTTCGGTGTAAAAGTTACTGATGAGGCTAACATTAACCTTACAGCAACAAGCTCCGACGCTGACGCCGTATATGTTTCCGACAAATCTTCAATAAAATATGCAAACGGGTACGGTGAAATAAATATCGATAACCAAACCAATGCTCACCTTGTTGTTAACGGGCTTGAGAACAACAAGATTGCAGGTGCCGTAACGGTTAATGGCAGTACAAATCTTCCTGAGTTTTCAACAGTTCAGATTGAAGAAACAAGATACGGTTTGCATCAAATAGACAGATTCCCGTTCATTGCCTATGGCGAATATACAGTAACCGTTGATAAACAGGCTGGTTTTGGCGCAGTGCCACAAAATACTGCTGATACAACACTGACAAACGGAAAGACTACAGTTGATACATCGAAAAATTCAACAACAGGCGACCTTATCGTTAACGGACTTATTTCTTCCGGTAACTTAACCGAAGATGAAGCCGGTCTGCTGTTACAGACTAACGGAAATCTCGTTATTAATAACAGAACGGCTTCGGAGGATTCCGATTATCAGGTACCGACTATTGATACAAAAGGCGATGTTGTACTTAACAAACTTACTGACAACGGCGGCGTATTAATTCAAGGTCTGATACAAAATTCAGGCAACACAACTGTAAATAATGCTGGTGCTGATGGTATTAAACTGGCTGCTATCGGTTTTATTGATAATTCAAACGGAAAAGTAAACATAAATAATAACAACGGAAATATACAAATTACAGGTAAAATCAACAATACTTCTGATAACGATTTTGCCGGCGAAAAAGATGTCGTTATTACAAATAATTCTGACGCAGGCGGTATAATTACAGCTGCGGACAGTGAAATTAAAAATCATAACGGCAAAGTTGCTGTGACAAACAACGGCGCTCTTGGAATTAATGCTCAGGGCGATATCCTTGCAACCAAAGGCGATATCGATATCACTAACACAAAAGGCGATATGTTGTTTGGTGAAGACAGCTTAATCAGCCTTAACTACGGTTATACAAACCAAACAAACAACATAAACATTTTAAATTCTGAAACATCAGCCTCTATGACTATTGCTGGTGCTGTTAACAACTACGGAAACGGCAATATTGATATACATAACAAGGGTACGGGTGCCGCAACAATTGCGCAAACGGCTGTTGTTTCAAACAATATCGGTAATATAATTGTCACAAATGAAAACAGCAAACTCACAATCGCAGGTAAAACGCAAAACCAAAACGGTGATACCAAAATTACCAATAACGGCTCTGAAGGCGCACTGATTTCAGGTGCCGTTGCAAATAAAGGCGATAACGCCAAACTCACAATTAACAATACTAAAGGCAATATAACCGTATCTGGCACGGTTTCTAACTCTTCTAAAACAAATGAAGATAATCTGTTTATTACAAACATCGGCGAAGGCGGAGCGTTGATATCCGGAACAGTAACCAATCTGCTTGGGAATGCGATTGTTGATAACACAGCAGGCGCTCTTGAAATATCCGGAGAAATGACAAATTCGCAGGGTGATACGCAAATTACAAACAGCGGTGACGGCGGTGCAATAATTTCTCAATCTGCAGTTGTTTTAAATAATGCCGGTGATATCTTAATTACAAATAACAATAACAAACTTACAATAGCTGGCACAACAGAAAACCAGAACGGTAACACCCAAATTACCAATAACGGTGAGAATGGTGCATTGATTTCCGGTACTGTTTCAAATACAGGTAATAATGGTAAACTTACAATAGATAACACTAAAGGCGGTATCTCAATAACAAATACTGGTAATGTGACAAATACTTCCCGCACTAATGAAGATAATCTCCTTGTACAAAACAGCGGTGATGGCGGAATTAATATTGAGGGAAAAGTTGTTAACAAAAATCAGGGTAATCTGAATGTTGTTAATAACAACACTAATTCTTCTGCAATTACAACAGCTGTAGGTTCTTTGATTCAAAATAATAACGGAGTTTTGAATGTAACAAATAAAGGTGCCGGAGGAATTTCTGTTGCCGGTACGATTAACAATATTAAAGGAGCTTCTAATATTGTTAATAACAATACTTCAGATACCTCAGCAATAAAAATTGCAACTACAGGGCGAGTTACAAACAATGACGGTACAATCACTATCAAAAACTTCGGCACAAAAGAGGTCGGTCTTGATATAGAAGGTATTGTCAACGCAATAAAACAAAATATAGAAATTATCAATGAAAATTCCGACATTGAAATTGGTGAATACGACAGTTCGAATGATTTCTACGTAAATGCACAAAATGGAAGTATTATAATCACTCAAACAAACGGAGATATTTTAAACGGAATAGTTGATAAAGATACTGAAAATAAAAATCAGAATCACGATTTGGGCAATAAGGACAAAGCCTATAAAACTCTGCTTTCAACAAGCGGAAACTTAACAATGAACGTAGATGGCGGCAATATCGGCTCTGATACCCACGCTATTGACGGCAAAGAATCAGGTTTTGGGGTTAACGCTTCGACACGTGATTACACGGAATCAATAAACATTAATGTGGCTGGCGTTGTCAACGCAAATGCTACAAACAATGGCAATGCTCTTATTAATCTGCGTGCCAAAGATTCCAACCTTAATGTTGATAGTATAAACTCTGACGGAAACGTTATGCTTACGGCTGTTGATTGGAAACAGGCTGATAAAACACCTGCACCGTCAAATGAAAGCTATTATCACGGATATTCTGTTGTTAACAGTGCATCGGATAAGTCCAAGGCTAATGTAACCGGCAGAAACATTTCTGTTATTTCAAGCGATAATATCGGTACAGAGGGAAATTCCTTCACTTATAATCAGCTTGAAGGCGGCTCAATAAGCGCTATGGCTGAAAATGATCTTTACATTAAAGGTATGGGATTACAAGATAATATCTGGCAGCTTATTACAAAACGAGGCAACATGGGGCTTGAATTCAACGGTGATGCCGTAATAAGAGAGCTTACTGCGGGTAAAGACCTTAAGATTGTTTCTAAAGGTGCTAACCTGACTATATATGACCTTGGAAAAACAACAAATCTAGCAGATAACGACGATATACTCTTCCCGCACGACGGTATACAAATGTCTTCTGTCTCGCCGGAAACAGTTGATATAAGAGTGTTAGATGTAAATCCGGATACAAGAGTAAATCCGAATGTTGCAAATTCTACTCTTAATATCTATAACGCTTATGTAAAAGGTCAAAGTAACGGAACTCCCGATGTAACGTTACGTGCGGATAATATTATTGCTCACGCTTATGATGCAGCAAGTTCTCCTGTCGGTAATGTATCAAGACCAAACGGCTTTGATGCAACTGAAGGCAGATTATATGCAAATGATTATAATGATGCTGATGCAGAGAAAAACCTTAAAGCAACCGGATTTAATACAGTTGGTGGTGGAGACAAACTTGTCTTCGATATACAGGGTGTTTCTCCTGATGATGTAGTTAATGCAGGTGCGCAGCAGGGAGACAGAAACTACAATCCTCAAGAAGTAGTTGAAACATGGGAAATATTTAATAATCCAATAGGCTTTAAAAATACTGTATACAAAGCAAATGATGTTACTCTATCCTTAAATTCAGCTGCAACTTCACCGACGGATAATAGAGGTATGGAAATTTCTAAAATCTATACAGACAATGCCTATATTGATACAAAAGATTTGAATTTGCATATTAGTGATGCATTTATCACTAACTATGCTGAGTTCAGAAATGGTAACAGAGGCGGTGAGGGCGGTGGCCACTATATAAGCGATGATTATAGATGGCTGACTATTGTTGATAACGATTATTATAGAAATATCACTAATGACTATGGTATGCCTGTAACATCACAGCTATATACCAGACTTACTGGCTCATTTGCTTTGAATATGGGCAATGTTATTGCGCTTGAAACCAAAGCACCTGTTGTTCATTACAACCCTTATGAGGTAATCTTGCTTCCAAGAACAGAAAACAGTTTCTATCGTTTGACATACAAAGATGATAAAATCCAAAAAACAACGACAACACCTGACTTTGCAGATATCGATAAGTCTACTTACAAACCGACAAAACGTGATTCTATAAGATTTACGGTTAAGCAGGGCGATGGCTATGTAAATATTTCCGATAAAAAGAAGAAAAAAGAGGAAAACAAACGTATTATTGCAATCGAAAATATTTCACGTGGTGGTCTTGCTGTTGTTCATGACGGTTCGTTGAAAAAAGGCGAACGTTTTGTAATCGATCTTGATTATCACAATATCAAGGCTTCTCCAGAAGTAGAGGTTGTTCGTGTTGTAAACGACAGAGCTGGCTTGAAGTTCATTAATCTGGACAAAGCAACAGCAAACAAAATTCTTTATATGAATATGTTTATGGCTGAAAATGAATATAAAGCACCTCAAATGTCTAAAAACTAATAATATAAATAAGGTTTAAAATGAAACTTACCGATGTTTGGGGCGAAACAAAACGATTACAGCTCAAGAAAATATCATTTGACAATTTTAACGAAATTGCAGAAATTATGCGGGGAAGTAATGTTCAAAAAATCTGGGGATATTACTTCTCCGACTGTGATGTGCATCAATGGATAGAAAAGTGTCAGAAATTTTACGAGCAGTATAATACAGGTTATTTCCTTGCTGAAGAAAAAAGTACAAATAAAATTGTCGGACAAATAGGGCTGATGCCGGATGTAATAAATGGCACCGTTCATTATGAAATCGGATATATTTTAAAAGAAAAGTATGAACATAATGGCTATGCAACAGAAGGAGCTGCTTTTATGGTGGATTATGCACTAAATAAACTGCAGCTAGAAGAAGTTATTTTTGAAATCCGTCCGATTAATCAGAAATCAATCAACGTAGCGAAAAGACTCGGTGCAATACAGATGGACAGCTTTGTTAAAAACGTAAAGGGCAAAGATATGGAACATTGGATTTTTGTCTTGAGAGAATATAATAAAAACAGTTGAGTATGGAGTTTTTAAATGCTTTTTTATGCAGATTTACATATACATTCAAAATATTCAAGAGCAACAAGCAAAAGCTGCAATCTTGAAGAACTAGCGCTGTGGGCACACAAAAAGGGAATAGGGGTAATATCTACCGGCGATTTTACACACCCCGCCTGGTTTAAAGAAATACAGGAAAAACTTATCCCCGTTGATAACGGAGTATTTAAGCTTAAGCCGGAGATAGAAAAACAGATTTTTCCAAACGGCACACATGTAAGGTTTTTGCTGTCTGTTGAAATCTCAACAATATACAAAAAGGGTGATAAAACCCGCAAGGTTCACCACGTAGTTTTTGCTCCGGATATGGAAAGTGCGCAAAATTTTAGAAGTAAATTAGGTGCAATAGGCAATATTGTTTCTGACGGTCGACCTATACTGGGGCTGGATTCGCGTGATTTACTTGAAATTGCTCTTGAATCAGGCGAGGGCTCTTATATTATACCCGCGCACATATGGACACCATGGTTTTCTGTTCTTGGCTCAAAGTCAGGCTTTGACTCCATAGAAGATTGTTATGGAGATTTGGCCGAACATATTTTTGCAGTGGAAACAGGTCTTTCTTCGGATCCTGAGATGAACTGGAAAGTTTCAAAACTCGATAAGTACCGTCTTGTTTCAAATTCCGATGCGCATTCACCTGCTAAACTGGCAAGAGAAGCCACCGTATTTGACACAAATCCCGATTATTTTAGCATTATGAACGCTCTAAAAACAGGCGACGGATATGTTGGTACTGTTGAGTTTTTCCCTGAAGAAGGAAAATACCATGAGGATGGTCACAGAAAGTGCAATGTCTGTTTGACTCCTTCTGAAACTAAAAAATATAACGGTATTTGTCCTGTTTGCGGAAAACCGCTTACAATAGGTGTACTAAATAGAGTTATGGAATTGTCAGACAGGGATGAAAATTCTGACTTTAAACCTGCTACAGCAGGGCAGGTATTTAGCCTTGTGCCTCTTGCTGAAATTCTGTCTGAAATTATGCAGGTGGGCACAGCCAGCAAAGCGCTTAATGCAGAATACGAACGATTGATAAACAAGTTCGGCGCAGAGCTTGAGATTTTAAGAAATGTGCCTGTTGATGAAATAGATAAAGATTCGCCGCTGCTTGCAGAGGCTGTTACAAGGCTAAGGGCTGGAAAAGTAATAAAACATGCCGGATATGATGGAGAATATGGAGTAATAAAACTTTTTGAACCCGATGAACTTGTAAAAAAAAACTTTGTAAACCTTAAGCTGGATATTGATATTCCAAAATCAATACAGCAGGAAACTAAGCCAAAATATTCTGTTTTAACAAAAGAATATAGAATCAATACTGATATACAAAAGCAGGAAAACTCTTTTAAAAATAATGAGCTTGACGAGTTTCAGACAGCTGCTGTTCAAAACGAAAGTAGTCAAATTTTGATTGTTGCAGGGCCGGGTTCCGGCAAAACAACAGTGCTAACAAGACGTATTGCTCATTTAATAAAAGATAAAAATATTGCTGCTGAAAATATTCTGGCCATAACTTTTACCCGCAAAGCCGCACAGGAAATGAGAGAACGTCTTAATAATCTGCTGGGAGCTGAATCGGAGAGAATAAATATCCATACTTTCCATTCACTGTGTCTTTCCATACTAAAAGAAAATTATGAACAGGCCGGATTATCACA
>CALVAT010000164.1 GCA_944325565.1 Candidatus Gastranaerophilales bacterium | reverse complement strand
TTCTCCGGCGGTATACAAATCAAACTCGGCAAGTAGAAAAAAGAAGCCGGACAAATTTAAACAGAGCCTCTCAAGTTATTGAGGGGCTCTGTTATTAGCAAAGAACTCTCTCTCTATCTTCTCTCTCAAACAAAAAAGACCGCTAATTGCGGCCCTTTGTTTTATATTGTTATTTACAGGTATCGTTATTCTTGCTCAGTGTGCATTTCTGATATTTGTTCATCCGGTCTTGGTACACTGGCCTGAATTTCAGCAAAAACAAGATCTGTATAGAAACAAACAAATGGTGCCAAAAGTATCAAAGGATAAAATTTTGTATAAGCAAACATTGCAAGTCCAAAGCTCGGCAATAAAAATACAGCATAAAATATTAAACAGATAAAGTATTTTAGCTTATTTTCTTTTATCATATTAAAAATAAATTTTATATTAAAAAATGACGATATTTTTAAGTTTGTAGCAAAAGAAATTATTGCAGCAGGGATAAGTAACAAGATTATGATACCTGCAATCAAAAGCACAATTAACAATAAAATTGACAAAATATTGCCAATAAGAGAATTAACAAATAATTGAGAAATCAACATATAAACAATGGTAAAAAATGAAATAGCTAAAGACAGAACTACCACACAGACAAAAGATATAGCGAAGAGTTTCAGCGCAGTTAAAACAATATTTTTTATATTACACCATGCCGGAAGCCTGGATTCTGTTTTATAAATTCTTGTATTAACGTTAATCAAGTTATACCCGTAAATAATAAAAGCGGTTATTGCACCGATTACACAAAGCGCAGTATAAATATAATGCAAATTAACCGAGTCTATATCTTTTATAAACGGTATTATTTTCAGAATAGGATTTTTAGAATAAAAAATACTGCTTATCGAAGATGGTATCATTAAAAGTACACCGATGATATATTTTGGCAGGAAATTGTTATCCTTAAACATGTAGGTAAACGCGTTTTTTAGGTTCATTTTTTGCTCCTTCTTTTTAATTAATAGTATGTATGGTAACACCTTTTAATTCTGTCAGAATCATCTTTTTGATTTAAATAAAAATTGTTTTATAATGAGTTATGGCCTATAAAAGAACCAAACTTGATGATAAATGGAAGATTTGCAGTTTTTGCAAATACATAAAACGCTGCGAAACCGGTAAGGGACGAATAATCGACCTTGCAGACAATCCTGTCGCATACAACGATATTGGCTGTTTCGACTATGAAATATACAAAAAGCAATTTACAGGCAAACAGCTCGGACTGTTTAAATAAGGATTTTATGCTTGACATCATGGTATGTGCCTAATAATATATATAATACAGACGCAAACAGCGCTGACAACAGAATAATGGGGCGTCGCCAAGTGGTAAGGCAGCTGGTTTTGGTCCAGCCATTCCGGAGGTTCGAATCCTTCCGCCCCAGCCACTAAAAAAGAGCCAGTTGGCTCTTTTTTAGTGGCTTTTTGCGATAGTATGAGAACCTTAGGTGAGAATCGCACGAGCGAGCCGAGGCTGAAAGCCCACGCGCAGGCGGGGGCTGAAACGCCGTTAAACGCGAGCGAGCAAGACACTTCCGCCCCAGATTAAATCCTCTTAAATAGAGGATTTTTTATTGCGCAAGGATGAGAACCGTAGGTGAGAATCGCACGAGCGAGCCGAGGCTGAAAGCCCACGCGCAGGCGGGGGCTGAAACGCCGTTAAACGCGAGCGAGCAAGACACTTCCGCCCCAGTCAATTAAGACAAGCAAGATGCTTTTTTGTTTATGGAATGATTCTTGTTAATCTTTTAATTTTTAACTTTTATAAATTGAACATATTCGCCTAAAAAAATCTTATCTTTATAAGACTTATAATATATTCTATCAATGCCTCCAACAACAATAAACAGATTGCTGGTTAATTGTTCTATTTTTGCGTAAAAATGTGGTTTTACAAATTTAGGACCTTTTTGGACAATATTTTTTTCATAGTCGTAATAGACTGTGTTACGACATGCTTGAATTTTTTCTTGCGTATTCAAATCTGCGCGTACCAGCGCCTTTATCGATATATCAAGTTTACCCTTTGTTCCAAAAGGTGCAGTATGTCCTTGATCACAAGTTATCAAAAACTTTTTAGGAGCTAATTGTACTACTCGAGCTCTTTCTACTCCAAATATTTCTTCTATATCCAAACCCATATGCTCAAACATAAGTTTAGCAAGTTTTTCTACTGTTTGTTGATTTCTTCGGGTTAATTCTTCATTCGCTTTTATAAACTTGTTATCCTTATTTATAAACAAATATGTTGAATTTTTGTTTATAAATATAACATCATTATTTGGCTGAACAATATGAAGAATGTTGTCTTCTAATATATCTTTATTCGTTTCTGCTATAAATTTGTTTTGTACCGGATCATATATTTCTATATGGTCTGTTTCCGCTTTGGATCTGTTTATCATTATAGCTCTGTCATCAGGCGCTATATATTTGTATCGTATTGGCATTATTATTTTCCCATTGTTCAAGACAATAATATCTGAAGGTCTGGGAAAATATTTTAAAGGAATCGCAAATGAAGGCATTTCTTTCAGAGAATAATCATCATTATTAAACAAATACAATTTTTCTGGTTTTGTTACGTTAGATCTAAAACCATAATCTAAAATACGAATTCCTACTCTAGAGTTATTAGACATCACAAGTGAAAGATTATTCATATATTTGGAAAGATAGATAAAAACATTTTTATTATTTTTTTGGTTAAATGTATTTAAATTAGTTGTTATAAATTTTTTATTTTTTACATCAAATATTTCTAAAGGTAATGATGCATCAATCATTGCTATATTACCTTTTGTATTTTCAAACATTGCATAAGTTGAATTTGTAGAAATATCTTCAATATCACCAAACTTTGTATGTAATATTTGCAAAGGTATATGACGTAAACTATTTATTTTAATAAATTTATTTTTTTTAATATCAAAATAATCAACATTTCTACCTGTTCCAAAAGTAAGCGCATCACCATTATTTAGAGCAAATACATTTACATAAGTTGCTAGAGGATAATTCATCTTCGGTCCAAGATATA
>CALVAT010000163.1 GCA_944325565.1 Candidatus Gastranaerophilales bacterium | reverse complement strand
GACCCCGATGATACATACGATTTGACACTATGTGAAAAAGTTGTTGAAAAAATAAACACCGAAACCCCCGACATCGTTATGTGGGGACATAATAAAATCTGCAATACGGATATTGTAGATAAAAATTGTTATTGTACCGGATTAGATTATTTAATCAACAATCCCAACGCTTCTTTAGATAAATTTATTGTTTTACAAGTTTACATTTGGGACAAGGCTTTCAAAAAAGAGTTTTTAGAAAAAAATAACATTAAATTTGCATTAGGAATAAAACAGGCCGAAGATTTAATTTTTTGTTTGTTATCATTTTATGCCAAACCCAAATATTTATACATTCCGCAAGTTTTATATTTCTACACAGATTACCGTTCAGATTCGGCCACCGCAAAAATTAAAGATAATATAGCAAACGATGTGGTTGCATATAGATATTTATTAAATACAAAGGAATTTAAAAAGCAAAGTAAAGAAATACAAATTGCATCAACACAACATTTTTTAGGCGGCAGTATATATTACTGGCGAACTTTAAAAGATGAAAAGTATAGAGAAAAATACATATATGATATTAAAACTTTTATTGATTGTGTAAACAATCATTTTAAAATATTTGATTGTCGTTTTAAAATGCCCAATTACCAAAAGTTGAAACATTTAATTTTTAAACACCAGCATAAAAAATTTTTTAACCTATTTGATATTAGAACAACAAAAACAGATAAAACGTATGTGGTGTTTGGAAAAAAGTTTGTTGTGAAAAGATGTTTTAAATTTAAAAACACTAGTATTAAATTCGGAGCGGAAAATGATTAAAAATTCAAAAGAAAATAAAAAAATAAATATAGTAATGCTTTTAGATGATAATTATTTTTTCTGTACTTATGTGGCATTAAAATCAATGAAAATTAACAAAGATGCTAATGCTATTTACAACATTTACATTCTCATTGATGGTGTTTCCCAAGACAACCAACAAAAAATACAATTATTAAATGAAGAAAACTTTATTACAAAAATAATCGATATCCAAGAATATTGTCAAAAATACAAAAATATTCAAAATGTATACCATATTTCTAATACTGCTTTAGTAAAATTTGACATTCCTAATATTTTACCTCACCTTGATAAGGCTTTGTACTTAGATGGAGATATTCTAGCAACTAAAGACTTGAGCGAACTTTTTAATATTGATATTGATAATTTCTATCTTGGCGCAGTAAGAGAGTTACGCTCTGAATATACTCGCAAATATAATGAATTAACAAATACCAAATACTATTTTAATTCTGGTGTTATGCTTCTCAACTTAAAAAAAATGCGAAAAGATGATTTGCCTCAAAAATTGTTAATAACTAAGCTAAATCAGCCAAAATCTTGGAGATGTATGGATCAGGATGTTTTTAATAATGTTGTTAATGACAATTTTAAACATTTACCCATCCAATATAATAATTTTATATCACTATTTATAGCTGACAGAATAAATATAAAACAGCTAAACACTTTTTATAAAACCAAATTTACGTCATTTAAAGAACTTTGCAAAAATTCCACTATATTACATTTCGCCTGTAACTTAAAACCCTGGATATATGATTTGGGGTATTTATCTAAAATATACCAAGAATATTCAAATGTTAGATTAAAGCTAAAACGTCTCACAAGTAATAATAAGTTTATAGAAAATATTTTCTCAATTCGCAATTCCTATAATAAATCACACAAAGTGATAACCATCATAGGAATAAAACTAAAAATTAAAAGAAAAAAAACCAATAGTTTATTACATATAAATAAAAATAAATTAACTAAAGAAATGCAAAAAAATACTGGCTATGGATTGAGTGAACACGATAGGAATCCTCAATTAATAGTTTCACTTACGTCTTTTCCACAAAGAATGAAAGATATACACTATTGTCTGCATTCATTATTATGCCAAACATTAAAACCAAATAAACTAATTTTGTGGCTTGCGGAAGAACAATTTCCAAACAAAGAGAAAGATTTACCCAAAAAGGTTCTGAAATTAAAACAAAGGGGTCTATCTATTGAATGGTGTAAAGATACAAAATCTTATAAAAAGCTGATACCTGCTTTAAAAAAATATCCGGATGATATTATTGTAACAGCTGATGATGATATATACTACCCGAATGACTGGTTAGAAAAATTATACAATGCATATTTGGATGATAACCAAAGTATTCACAGCCATAGAGTACATAAAATAACATTTGATTTTGATAAAAACATAAATTCATATACGAAATGGGAACAATGTATAAAATATCAAAATAAAAGTTTTTTAAATTTTTCTACTGGATCAGGAGGAATTTTATATCCACCTCATTGCCTGTATAAAGACATTTTGGATGAAACATTATTTTTAAAATTAGTTCCAAACGCTGATGATATTTGGTTTTGGGCTATGGCTGTTTTAAACGGAACCCAAACTCATATAGTTAAAAACAATATGGAAGAATTGGTATATATAAATCCTGAAAGAGAATTGGGGTTAACCAATGAAATTACATTATTTAAAAAAAATGGGATAGATGGAGGAAACGATACACAAATAAGAAATTTAATAAAATACTATCCGCAAATTATGGAGAAACTATTAAATGAATAAAAAAATATCTATAATAATCCCTGTACACAATGCCCAGGAATATCTTCAAAAATGTCTGGATAGCATAATTAATCAAACATTAAAAGAGATAGAAATTATTTGTGTAAATGACAGCTCAACTGATAACACAGTGGGAATTCTTGATAATTATCAACAAAAAGATTCCCGAATTAAGATAATAAACACTGATTGCAAGTGTTCTGGCGGAGCAAGAAACAGAGGCCTTGAAGCTGCAAATGGTGAATATATAGGATTTGTCGATGCAGATGATTGGGTAGATAAAGATTATTTTGAAAAGCTATATATTACGGCGAAAGAAAATTCTTGCGATATTGCGGCAACAAGTTCTGTTGTTCTTATTGAAAATGGAAAAGAAAAATCAATAAAATACGTGGGTGCAACTCCCGCAGATAACCCTGTTAATACCATTGAAAAAAAGAAAAAATGTATAATTGCGACAGGGATATGCTGGAATAAAATTTATCGCAAAGATTTTTTGGAGAAAAATAATATTCATTTTAAAAATATTCATAATCCATCTGAAGATAATTATTTTTCAATACAAGCTATAATTCTTGCGGATAACATTTTGTTTATAGATACAACATCATATTATTACAGATTTGTCTGTAATTCACAAACTAAAGCTCGAAAAACAGTAAAAGACTTTTGGGTTACAGATATCTATAAACAAATACTTGATGTTATAGATAATAAAAACTTGGACAGTCAGTGGAAAGATGTAATCTTACAAAGAGCTGCCGCTGACATAAAACTCTATTATTCAGAAATGGATAAAGCAACCAAAAAAAAATTTTCGAAACATTTAAAAAAGACATTTCCGGAAGTTTTAAAATCTGTAATCCCCAAAAACAGTATTTTAAAAAAGATTTTTTCAATGACCAACCATGATATCCACAAAGTAATAACAATCATAGGAATAAAACTAAAAATTAAAAACAAAAGGTTAATTAAAAAAATTGAACAACAAAAACAAATGCCTGTGTGATAAGAATACTTAACATATACAATTATTTATAAAGGAGTAATAATAATGGAAAATTGTAAAATAAAACAATTAGACATAATAAAATCAACACAAGAAGAAATCAACGTTTTGAATGAACTTGGAGAAGATTTTAAACAATTTTCAGAAATGTCAAATCAGGACAGGGTTTTTCTTAATACGTTAGTATTAAGAAAACAACCAAAAAAGTTGTTAGAACTCGGTGTATGCAGTGGTGGTTCTTCTTTGATTATACTTAATGCAATAAAAAATAACGAAAAAGCTCACTTATATTCTATTGATTACAATACACAACACTATAAACTAAAAGATAAATTGACAGGGTTTTATGTGGACAATTTCACTGAACTTAAAAATAAATGGACATTAAAAACCGGTGGCCTTGCGATGAATTTTATGGAAGAAATTGGAGGAAATATTGATTTTTGTTTGATAGATACTGTACATACAAACCCTGGTGAAATCATAGACTTTTTGATGGTTTTGCCATATCTAAAAGAAGATGCAATTGTTGTTTTTCATGATACGAATTATCATTGTAAAGACGACAAAAATAGAGGTGGTAGTTCTTTTTTAGGTTTCACAAATAATTTATTAATGAGTTCAATATGTGGAATAAAATTATTACCAGATAATCAACCGTATGAAAGTGTTATAGATTTTAGCAACATTGGAGCAATTGAGTTAAACCAAAATACAAGAGAACATATTTGGGAGATATTCAACCTATTAACAATAAAATGGAATTATATGCTAAAAAATAATGAACTCGAACAACTAAGACGTTGTTTTGGTAAGTTTTATGGAGAATATTATTCTGAATATTTTAACAGGGTTGTTTTACATCAAAAAAAAATAAAAATTCTTGATCAACAAATCAAAGAAAAACAGCAAATACAAAATATAGACAAAAAATTGCAAAGTATACAAGAGAATTTATGTTTACTCCATAAAGAATTACAGTCGAAAAAAAACAAATATACTTTGCTGCAACAAATATTTTCCGTAAAAGATGACTCAAGTCATAAAATTATCACTATTTTGGGCATAAGGATAAAAATAAAATATAAAGCCAAATAATTATTTTAAATTTACGAATTTACAACGAAAGGGAATAAGTAATAATGGATTTGCTTAAAGAAAAGGATAACATACATCTTCATGATTTCATTG
>CALVAT010000162.1 GCA_944325565.1 Candidatus Gastranaerophilales bacterium | reverse complement strand
GCTATTGCTCCGTTTAATATACCTATTGTTTGTCTTTTCATGGCTGTGTTATCCTTGCATAATTTATGCAAAAAAATGCTTGAAAATCAATTGGATTAAATTTCATCATGTATGTATGAATATATTAAATTATAGACATCAATTTTTTATTATTTTACTTTGTCAGCCAATCCAGAGCATAAATTTGTTTAATTCCGTTATGAGACACATTGGGTACATTATCCATTGTTATCAGATATTTAGCATTATGATCTTTTATTTTGTAAAGCGGTTCTAATTCTCTGTCTAAAGTATCTTTAGGCATAACAGTTTGGGCTACCTGATAGTATTCTGTTTCTCCGTTTTTTTCCGCAACAAAATCTATTTCCAGTTGTCCTGTCCTGCCTATAAAAACTTTATAACCGCGGCGTAAAAGCTCTAAATAAACAATATTTTCCAATATGTGCCCCATATCGACGTATTTTGAACCCAAAAGAAAATATCTCAAACCCGTATCAGCAATATAATATTTTTCCAGCGTTTCCAAATATTGCTTTCCTTTGATATCATATCTGCTTGCTTTGTACAGGATAAAGCAATCGGCAAGTGCCGAAATATAATTTTCGACAGTATGATTTGATATTTTTCTTCCTTTTGATGTCATTGTGTCACTGATTTTTTTAGGGGTTGTTATGTTTCCTATATTGTCAAACAGAAATTTAACAATACTCTCTAAAGCGGGAACGTCCGTTATTTTTTTGCGTGCAACCACATCTTTTAATATAACCGTATTATAAATACCGCTTAAATAATCTCTGATTTGATCTTTGTTGTCATCCAGTTTTGTTATATACGGAAAAGAACCGTTCTCAATATATTGTCTGTATAATACAGACAAATCTTGTTGTTGAGGAAATGCTGATATATATTCTTTAAACGATAAAGGCATCATTTCAATTTCTATATAACGTCCGGATAGTAAAGTAGCCAGCTCTCCAGACATAAAATAAGCGTTAGAACCCGTAATATACAAATCAACATTGTCCATTATGTATAATCCGTCAATTGCCTTTTGATATTCCGGTACGTTTTGTATTTCATCCAAAAATATATAATTCTTAGTATTTTTTGCCAATTTATTTTTCAAAAATTTATAAAGTTCTTTGTAATCTCTTAAATTATCGTAATCGGGATTTTCAAAATTTATTGTTATAATTTGTCCTTGTTTAACCCCATTTTCTATTAAGTAATTTTGAAAAATTTTTAGCAAAGTTGATTTTCCGCATCTGCGGATTCCAGTTATCACTTTAATGAGTTGTTTGTCTTTAAATCCAATAAGTTTCTTTAAATATATATTACGTTCAATCATTTTGTGCCTCTATATTCATTATACAAAATAAATTTGACAAAATCAAGTTTTTTGGAAATACAATTCCAAAAAACACCAATTATTAACACTTATAGAACTATAATTCCAAAACTCTTTATTTTGTACGCATAAAATAATAAAAACCAAAATTTATATAACTGTGCCAAAACCGCAAAACATAATATTATTTAACGTACTCTTTAAAACTTTTTACTATTTTATAAATAAATTCAAGTTCTTTATTTGCAGCTTTATTCAAAAAATCCGTTATCTCAGATATAAGTTTTTCTCTTTGCAAAAAATGCCCGTAATCAAAAAGATATTTTACTTCAATATCAAGCACTTTGGCTATTTTATACAAATTTTTTGTCTGTGGAAAATGCGAGCCGTTTTCCATCTTACAGAGATTTTGCGTATCCATCCCTATTTTTTCCGCAAGCTGTTCTTGGGTCAATCCCTGACTTTTTCTTAACTCTTTGAGCCTTTTGTCAAATCATTTTTGAGTGAATTCATTATTTGTCACCATAAATAGAATAGCTGTTAGAGCCGCGAATCACAAAGACGAATAATAACCATTTTTATTGACAAAATAGACATATTATGACATGTATAAAGAAATAATTTATCATACTTTACCAATCAAAAAATTGTTACGGAATAAGAAATAGTGACTAATATAAACTATAAAAACTTCAACAATAAATTTTTCAAAACTTTCCTGATATTAATTTTTAGCATTGCTTGTCTTAATTATTTTATTAACCCGTACAATATATTCGATAACTCATATATCCCATTTGAACTTTTAAAACCCGAAGCAACAATACAAGAACGTTACACAAAATTCATTGCTCTAAAATTAAACAGAAAAGAGCTCGATACAGTTTTTCTTGGCACTTCACGTGTTGATTATGCGATACAAAAAAAACACTATGCGGGAATAACCGGTCAAACAGCCGAAAACCTTGGCGTTGGCGGGCTTTTTATTAATGAATACACAGACATTTTGGATGAAATATTGTTAATACATCCAGAAATTAAAAACGTATATCTCGGGTTAGATTTTGCAACATTCAGCAAAAACAGAGAAGACAACAATCAAAAAACAAGATACCAAATATCAAAAACACCAAATATCACCACAAATGAACTGGGTTTTTCGATTCTTTCTCTAAAATCAACAGGCGACAGCATCTGGACTATTATAAAAAACTTGCTTGGTATTGAGTCCAGAATGTTTAATACAGACGGCACCAAGCATGTGTATTACAACAAAGATATAGAAAAAAGTTTTAACAAATCATTTAAAGAATACAAAAAATATTATCAAGATTACGAACTTAATCCGCAAGCTTTTAACACGATACAAAAACTTGTCAAAAGCTGCCAAAACAGAAATATAAACATTGTTATATTTATAATGCCCTCACACATTACCGATCAATATCTGATTTACAAAATGGGACTCTGGGAAGATTTTGTTCAATGGAAAAAAACACTGACACAAATAGCACCAATATACGATTTTCAGTACCCGCATGTTTATAATAACGAAGATATGACCCCAAATATAATTTATTTTTTTGAATCATCTCACCCAACTCATATCTTAGGGGACAAAATAACAGACTATCTACTGGGAAAAGACACATCATACGGACGTATTTTAACAAAAAACAATGTTGATTTTTTGCTTGAAAAAGACAAAGCAAATCTTTTGGAATATATAAACAAAAAACAAGGTTTAAAACAGTGGGCAGACGAAAAAATACAATAAAATTTTATAATTCTTCTATTATTCTTATCTGTATTGTATTTGTTGTAAT
>CALVAT010000161.1 GCA_944325565.1 Candidatus Gastranaerophilales bacterium | reverse complement strand
GTGCCGGATGTTGTTGTGCCCAGATCTTTTGATACTATGTATGTTGTATTATCTACAAAGTTGAAGTTGCGTTCGTTTTGCGATTCTTTTGTTGCAATCAGGTCTAAGGTGTCGTAGTCTGCTTCAACTAAATACTTAATACTGTCATTAATAGTGTCAGTTGTTCCAAGAGCAAATCCTTCATCTTGATGGAAATCATCAGTGTTAGAAACTGTGTCTGTTAAGGTAGATAAAACATCTGTGACTATAATGTTGTCATATTTAGAATCGAATGCTAATTGCAGAGTTGAAGATGTATCGGCGTTATCTATAACTTGAATAACAACATCTTTATCTGAAGATGTAATGCCATCCTTAAAGTTTATGTTGTTAATGGCTAACGTGCCGCTTGAGGCGTTGACTGTTGTGATTTTGTCAGATGTGCCTTTTGCCAGGTCAAGGTCTATGTTGTATTTTGTGTTGCCTTTGTCTGTCATTGAAACAAAGTTGTAGTCTCTTGTTTCACCGTTGGCAAAGTCGACTGTGACGTTGTTACTTGTTACATTAGCATTTTTAACGTCATTGTAGAGGCTGATTGTGCCTGTGCCGTCGCCTGTGAGAGCTAATGTGTAGGCGTGTTTTGATGTTTCCCAGAATTTTGGATCAGTTGTACTACTGTAGTAAGAGCCACCTTTTATTGTGTCTTCTATTTGAATTGTCCCATTGTTTACAGCATTAAGCGTTAGGGTTGTAGCCCTGCTTATTGCGCCATAGCGTGTTGCATAATTGGCCACATATATTGCATTTTGCTCTTTTTGACTACCTGATTGTGTATAGTTTCCAGAAATCAAACTTATGCCGTTATCCGCATTTAAAGTTATGTCATAATTTGTAAATATTGCACCACCCTTAGCTTTTCCAGAAGATTGAGATTTTGCAAAGTTGTTTATGAAATTATTGTTAGTATAGTTAGTTTCTTCAAAAGAAATATAGATTGCGCCACCAAGAGCATAGTCCGAAGAAGCCTGAACATAGTTATCTATAAAATTGCCTGATATATCGCCGATTGTTCCAGTATTACGAATCGCACCGCCATAAGCAGAAGAACCTGTTGCGTAATTACCTACAAAATTTCCTGTTATATCTCCGATTGTTACTTCGTTATAAATCGCCCCGCCATAGGCAGAATTATCATCAGTAGCAGACGCATAGTTGCCTATGAAATCGCCTGTTATATCTCCGATTGTTCCCCCATCGTTATAAATTGCACCGCCCATGGCTGAAGAACCCGATGCGTAATTACCTACAAAATTTCCTGTTATATCTCCGATTGCCCCCTCGTCGGTAAAACCATCGTTATGAATCGCTCCGCCATAGGCAGAAGTATTACCCAAAACATAGTTGCCAATGAAATTGCCTGTTATGCTTCCAATTTTTCCATAATTCTGATTAAAAATCGCTCCTCCATAGGCAGAAAGATCATTAGAAGAAACATGGTTACCTATAAAATCACCTGTTATATCTCCAATTGCTTCATTTTGGCTACTAATTGCCCCGCCATATCCCCCAAAAGAGGTACTAGTAGATAAAACATAATTACCTATGAAATCACCTGTTATATCTCCGATTGTTCCTGTGTTAGAAATCGCACCGCCATAGACTTGATAAAAACCGGAAACATAGTTGCCTATAAAATCGCCTGTTATATCTCCGGTAATACTGTTGTAATAGTTAATAATAGCTCCGCCTTGAGCAGAACCTGTTGTAGCAGATGCATAGTTACCGATGAAGTCCCCTGTAATATTACCAATTTCACTTTTTTGACTATTATAATTACGGTTATATATTGCTCCACCATAGGCACTAGAACCAGAAGCATAATTATTAATAAAATTTCCTGATATATTAGAAATCTCAGCAATACCATCACTGGCTCTATAAGTATCTGCAGTATTATATATTGCCCCTCCATAGGCAGAATCATTAGTCGCAGACACATAGTTACCTATAAAATCTCCTGTTATATCTCCGATTGTGGTCAAAGCACTTTCCGCATAGTTACAAATCGCGCCGCCTTGTGCATGATCCCCAGAGTCAGAGCTAGCACGAAAACCATACGCATAATTACCTATGAAGTCGCCTGTTATATTACCAATTGTTCCTCCATAATTATAAATAGCCCCTCCATTAACATAGCGGTAAGAATTATAAGCATAGTTACCAATAAAATCACCTGTTATATTTTCAATTGTTCCATTTTCATTATAAATAGCTCCGCCTTTGACCCAATCCTTAGTTCCATAAGCATAATTGCTTATAAAGTCGCCTGTTATATTTTTAATTATCCCTTTATTATTTCTAATAGCTCCACCCTCTATCCAAGAACCAGAGCCCCAAATATAGTTTCCTATAAAGTCGCCTGTTATATTAGTAATTGTTCCACTATTACATATTGCACCACCATAGTTAAAATTATTATAAGCATAGTTGCCGATAAAATCTCCTGTTATATTTCCGATTGTTCCACCATTATAAATCGCGCCACCATCATCATCTGAATAATTACCGATAAAATCTCCTGTTATATTAGTAATTGTTCCGTTATTATATATTGCACCACCATAACTACTAGATGGACTCATCGCATGATTACCAATGAAGTCACCAATGATATTTACAATTGTTCCTTTATCATTATAAATAGCACCGCCTTCTCCATACGAAGCACCACCTGTTGAAGAAGCATAGTTCCCAATAAAATCATTAGTTATATTTACAATTGCTCCTTTATTATAAATAGCGCCGCCACTTGCATGTGCTGTTGAGCCCGTTGTTTGTACATAATTTCCTAAAAAGACACCTGATATATTCTCTATTTCACTATCATTATAAATTGCTCCACCAAGAGAATAGGCATAAGGTGCGGATGTTAGTGCATAATTATTTAGAAAATCTGATGAAATACTTCCAATTATACCAGTATTATATATTGCTCCACCATAAGCATAGTTACGAGCATAACTACTATTTCCTAAAGCTTCAATACCATTATTTATAAATAATCCGCTTATTTGCGTTAATTCTCCAGCATTAGATACAACTGCACCTAAAACTCGAGTATGATAATAATCTCCTAAACTGCCTGTTGATGTTGCAATTAATTCAGATTTAACTTTATTGTCTTTGTATAATACATTATCTATGCTTTGTTGCATTCCTGCAGGATTATTTAATCCAACACCGCTTGTAAAGATCAGCGGATTGCTTGATGAAGTATTTGGAGGATCAGTTATGGTTTTATTATCTTCTATAATGCCAACTACCTGCTGCGAATATTCATTAGGATTATTATATGTTATTATTTGTCCAACAGGAGCTGTTGGATTTTCTTTAAGCTCAAGATTACCATCTGCGTTCTTTTCCCAGCCGTAGGTTAAAGTGGTTGTGCCGTTGGGGTCGCCGTATTCCGTCTGCGTGTAGTAAACAATACTGTAATCATCAGCATTTGCGCCTTCTTGGGTCAATTGTTTATGTCCGTCAGCGTCTGTTGTCCATTTGAAATAAACCGGTTGTGCGCTGTCTGCTGTCTTATCGCCGTATTCTGTTTGTTTTAAAGATACTGTGTAATATTTTGGTGTTGTTTCGATTGTTGTGACTTCTTTGTATTCTATGCCCTCTTGTCTGTCGGATTCTGCTACTTCTAAGCCGGTTGTCGGGTCATAATATTTTATTACTTCCTGTTTTTCATACAATGTTATTGTATTAGGTTCATCTGCAGACGCTGCCTCTGTCAGGGTATAGGCGGAGTCTTTGAGTTTCGTTGTGTCATAGGTATAGTATTTATCCCCGACTACATATAGGGCTTTGTCCGATGTCGTTTC
>CALVAT010000160.1 GCA_944325565.1 Candidatus Gastranaerophilales bacterium | reverse complement strand
AATTCAGCGACTAGTCAGGGCGGCGGTGTGCTCAATAATGCTGTTATGGATATATCAAACTCGTCGTTTGAGTCTAACACTGCAAAAGTAGGCGGCGGTGTTTATTCGTCTAGCTCTATAACTATTACAGGCAGCACTTTTACAAATAATACTGCAGACTACGCCGGCGGCGGATTATATAATAACTCCGGCGCTACCATCAACCACTCCACCTTCGAAGGCAATAAAACTACAGCCACCACCGCGACAGCAGATTATCCTGACCTCGGCGGCGGGGCTATCTATAACGCAGGCACCTTAACAGTCAACAACTCCACCTTCAAAGACAACGTCTCTGCAACAGGCTACGGCAGCGCAATATACAACGCAGCCAACGCAACCCTGAACGTCTACGGCTCAGAGTTTGTGAACAATAATATAGCCAGCTATGGAACGGTTAATATATATTATTCGGATTTTAAAAATTCTCCTGTTGGTTACACTATAGAAAGCAATGGTGACCTAAAAGTTGTTGGTACTAATTTTAAAAATTTAAATGGTGGAGGAATCGCGTTTAGAGCAGAAGCAGACTCTCAACAAACCCTCAACTTATCGTCTTCTCGTTTTGATAATCTTCTGGGTAATAAAGTTACTGCTGTATTTTTGTCAGCAACAGATGATAGTATTATTGCGAATATAGATAGTACTATATTTTCTAATTCATCAAATCTTTATAGTGCAGTCAATAATGACGGGCAATTAACAATAAATAATTCAATTTTTGATTCTAATACAAGTGGTGCAGGCGCTTTACTTATAGATGATGCAGAATCAACAACCGCAGTATCTAATACAACATTTAAAAATAATACTACTATTGAATCAACTTCTGTAGAAATTGCAAATGGTGGTGGTGCAATAAATAATAGAAACCAAGCCTCCACCACCACAGTCGACAACTCAAAATTTGTAAACAATAGTGCTGTAACCAAAGGCGGTGCAATACTTAATGGCGCCTCAATGGACATCACCGGTTCGAAGTTTGCCTCTAACAAAACAGGCGTTGAACAAGCCAGCGGCCGTGGCGGTGCCATATATAACTCCGGCACAATGGATATTAAATATTCACAATTTGAAGATAATCAGGTACTTGGCGACGGCGCTGCTATTTGCACAACCGGCGGCGGCACACTTTCTGTTTACGGGTCAGATTTTTCTAATAACGTTGTAGAATCCGCAGGGTCCGGCTCACAGATGAACGACGGCACCATCGCAATTTCAACCGGTAACGTAACTATAGAAAACACCAATTTCAGCGGCAATAAAACACTTGCCTCAGGCGGCACAAACCCTAACGGCGCAGCCATCTGGATGGGACAAACAACCGGTAATGCGATTTTAAACCTTAAAAACACCGCATTCAAAAACAATACAACAGGTGCCGGCAGTGAAGCAAAATATGGCGGCAGCGGCGGGGCTATATATGCAGAGACCGGTACAATAACAGGTTCCGGCTTGTCCTTCTCTGATAATTCCGCAGCACGATTCGGCGGCGCTATCGCTGCTGTTGCGACACTTGCGGGTAGTCAAATTACAATGAACCTCGACAAATCAGCCTTCTTTAATAATTCTGTTGTTGATGAACGCGGCGGGGCTCTTTATCTGTCATACGATACTACCGCAAACATCGCAGATTCCATGTTTAGCGGCAACAGCGCTGCCGGCGATAATGCTATTGGTAATCAAGGAATGGGTTCTGCAATTTTTATGAACGATAGTACAGCGCTGAACCTCGATAACGTATATTTTACGAATAATTCTAATCCCGACTCTTTTGGTACAATCACAAACTACGGCGGTACTTTAAAGATTAATAACGGGCTGTTTTTAAATAATGAATCCAGTCAGGGCTCCGGTATATATGTTTGGGCAAATAGTGACAACCTTTTGCAAAATACAATTTTTTACGGTAATAATGCCTTTGACGATGCCGGTCAGGTTATGGTCAACAGCTCCGATATGAATATTATTGCTGACTATGGTATAACAAGCATAACTGATTCAATCGACGGGTCTGAGATTGTATTATGGAAGGACCCGAACTTCCAGCAGCCTAAACTCAACCTCTACTCTCAAGGGTTGTTGAAAATCGGTAAAATCTCGACATCCGGCAATGCGTCCGGTATATCTGACATCAACCTTAATCCGTCAGGTATGACAAATTATGACGGCGACGCTTTGTTCGGAAGCGGCTTGACAATACTGGAAGCAGATATATCAAATTATCGCGAAACCAATCTCAACTACTACGGTGGAGTAGTAAGACTGGATTCCAACAGCTTTGGCAATACTAACCTCAATATCAACGATACCGGCAGCAAAGTATCTGCGCTTGTTTTCGCCAATGGCACACCGGATACGATAAACTTCAAATCCCTGAACCTAAACAATGTAAACCCTGTCGGCATAGTGTTTGACCTTAACATGTCAACAGGCGCAAGTGATACGATAAAAGCCGGAACCACCACAGGCGACGGCGAGTTTAAACTCGTTGGATTGAATATCATGACAGATGGTTCTTCAAGAACCTTCGATTTTGGAGTTCCCGTAACTCAGGATGTAGTAGGCACTTTCTTCACAAATAATTATAAATACTACCTGCAGCCGCAATCTGGTACCAATATTACAGTAACAAGAGAAGGCACAGGCACAGGCGGACTTGATAATGCTATAGCCCAGCTTAATACTGCTGATAACTCCTCAGCGTCCTTCTCGCTCACAGGGGATTATACTTTTGATTTAACTTCTGGTTCAACTTCCCTTTTCGTTGATGTGACTTCTGATAACTCAAACCTCATGATTTGGGGCAACAAGCATGGTATCAATAGTCTAAATAGTGTCGGTCTTAGACTTGCGGGCAATAATGACATAATCTATATAGATGGTGTCGGCGAATACGACTATAACACTGGTAATATAATATCAGCTTGGACAAGAAACGTTTCAGGGAACAACGGCGGAATATTTGAAATTGGTGACTCTGGTCTGGAAAGTAAACTTTATTTGCTTAATTCCGTCTTTGCAGACAGTACTGCTTCCTCCGGCTCTGTAGCGTTTATTTCTGCTGGAAATTCATTAATAGTCGATAACTCAGTATTCGTAAATAACACATCAACCGGCTATGCCGGAGTTTTAGAAAACCATCAAGGTTCTAATGTCTTGATATCAGACTCCTTGTTCAAAAACAACACAGGCGCAACCAGAGGTAGCGCAATTTATCATGCCTCCGGCTCGGGCACAGGTGTCCTCGACATCACCGGCACAACCTTTGAAAACAATACAGCCGATACACATGGCGGCGCAATCTATAACACGGGTGATAATGCAAAAATCACAAATTCCACCTTCACAAACAACACAACTACTAACGGCGCAGCCGGCAACGGCGGCGGGGCAATCTACAACACTGGAACAATGGATATTACCGCCTCAAAATTTACCGGCAACAGCGCAGCCACAATGTCTAACCCTGTCTCAGGCCAGTGGAATGGAGGCGGAGCTATCTTAAACGCCGGAATCATGACTATTATGGGGTCAGAATTTACGGATAACGTAGCCTTTAACCCCGATGCGGCCAGATATTCATCTACCGGCGGCGGTGCTATATACAATAAAGGTGAGTTGACAGTCATTGGCTCAACCTTTGACAATACAGGCACAGACACACTTGCCCACCACGGTGCATATATTTTTACCAGCGAAAAAGCACTTGACTATGATGAAATCACCCCGCTGCTTACTGTAATAAAATCTGATTTCTTAAACGGTATAGCTGACAAAGGTGCAATCGGAATAGATAACGGCGCTGAAGCTGATATAATAGATTCTCTGTTTGAAAACAACAAAGCAAATGAGTCAGGCGGCGCCATCTGGGTTAATGGTGCCGGCACCCTTTCCGTAACAGGCTCTGAGTTTGTGAATAACTATTCAACAAATTATGGCGGGGCAATCCATGCAGTACATGAATCAATCTCTGAAATCAATGCCTCAACCTTCACGGGTAACAGCGCAAAAACAGGCGGCGCAATAAGTCTTCAATCCGGTGATGACTCCCACCCCGGAGCCAAAATGACTATCTCAAACTCCACCTTCGGCGGATACGGCGCAGGTGAGGGGAATACATCGGAAAGTTATGGAGGCGCTATTTTTGCTGGTATCGGAACTGAGTTAAAAATTTATAACTCTGATTTTATGAACAACTATATGGCTGATATAGACGAGGCCGGTTTGGATGACGGCGGGGCAATATACATAAGGGGGACAAAAACTGATATAGTTAACTCGTACTTTGAAGGCAATAAAGCCGGAACATCTCAAGACGATGGCGGCGGAGCTATATCAAACCACGAATCCACATTGAATATAACAGGTTCGGACTTTGTAAGCAATACAGCTGCCTCAAATGGTGCTGTAACATCCTATTATAACGCAACAACAAATATCTCTACCTCTAATTTCACCAACAACTCTGCTACCCTCAAAACAGGCGGTGCGCTTGGCTTTATGGAAAACTCCACAGGCTCTATAAAGACTTCAACCTTTACCGGAAACAGTGCAAAAGCCTATGGCGGAGCTGTTCAAGTTGATAATAGTACTTTAGATATCGAAAACTCCACCTTCGGCGGCACCGGCGCCGGAGAAGGAAATACTGCTCAACGAGGCGGGGCGATAAATTCTACTGGCACATCTACTGTAAACATAACTAACTCTGATTTTATTAATAACAGTGCTACAACCTCTGAAGGCGCTGCTATCTGGGCAGGTACTGATACTATCACTAACATCAATGGATCATTATTTGAAAATAACACTTCATTCGGCGGTGGAGGGGCAATCCGCAATGATGGATTAATGACTATTGATAGTACAGATTTTATCAATAATACAACGACAAATTCTGATGGCGGTGCTATTTATAACAGAAATGGCGCAACATTAATCGTGAAAAATTCTTTGTTTGATTCTAACCACGCTTTGAACCCCACGGACACATCTGATGGCGGCGCTATAATTTCACAGGGCGATACAGAAATATATAATACTGATTTTATCAATAATACTACTGAAAAAGATTCTGGCGG
>CALVAT010000159.1 GCA_944325565.1 Candidatus Gastranaerophilales bacterium | reverse complement strand
TTTGCCAATAACAGCGCAGCGGGCCACGGCGGTGCAATTGCTCTTCAAAAAACAAATACAGAATCAGACCCTAACCCTGAAGCAACAATAAAAACCTCAACCTTCACAGGCAACAGCTCAAATGGCAATGGCGGCGCAATTGCTCTTGTTAATACAGGTACGCTCACTATCGAAAACTCCACCTTCGGCGGCACAGGCGCCGGTGAAGGCAACACTGCGAGAGTATCAGGCGGTGCAATTGCTGCATCAGGCAGCTCTAATGTTACTGTTACAAATTCAGACTTTATAAACAATAGTGTTACAACAGGAGCCGGCGGGGCTATATATGGCTCTGGTTCGCTGAACTTTAATATAAATGGTTCTAGATTTGAAGGCAATAAAACAACTGATAACTATGGTGGTGGTGCTGTTTATCTCTCCGGTGATAGTATACTGACGATTGATAGTAGTGATTTTGTTGGCAATACGACAAATGGAACTGACAGTACTAACCATGGCGGTGACGGTGGTGCTGTACAAAAGGTTGGTGGTAGTCTTGTTATCAAAAATTCATATTTTGAGGCTAACCATTCTCAAGGATTAGGCGCCACCAATAACGGCGGTGCTATACTCTCAAACGCTGATACCACTATAACTAACACTGATTTTGTTGGTAATACAACAACCAATGCCTCGGGTGGCGCTTTGTATTTGTATACAAGTAGAGGTAATGTAATAGAAGGTTCTACTTTTACAAATAATATTGCGAATGCAAACGGCGGAACAATTTCAACACAGGGCCCAACATTACCGGACGGAACACGTGTTGCCGGTGGTGGCGCTATATCTATTATCGATGGTTCCGGTACAGTGACCGACCATTCTTTGAGTATTTCGTCTTCACAATTTTATGGAAATAAAGTATTAGGCGCTGGTGCCAATGGCGGCGCATTGTTGGTTGGATATTCTACTGATTTAACTACATCAATCGCATCCTCAATCTTTGGCGGCACAGGCAACGGTGAAGGCAACAGCGCCAACATTGGTGGGGCTATATACTATGCCGGCGCGACAAACACAATAGATTCGTCGCAATTTATAAATAATGAGGCTAAAGCAGAAGGTGGCGCAATTATTAATGGCTCTTACAGCAACCTGGCTATAACTAACTCTGTATTCACAGGCAATAAAACAACTAATACTGCGCCGGTAGATGATTTAACGCTGAGTTCTTATGGTGGTGCAATCTTTAACGCGGGCACTTTGACTGTAGAAAATTCTTCATTCTCTGATAACTATGCAGGTAGAACAGGTGGTGCAATATTCTCTGGAGATGATTCCATTTTAAATATATCCAACACTGACTTTGTAAATAATAAAGCAGAGCGTTATGGTGCCGCAATCTTTTCATATGCTGACACAAATATTTCTGACTCTGTATTTAAAAACAATGTTAGTGCTAATGGTTGGTCTATTGTTAATTTAGGCCAAGGTGTTGACGCAGAAATAACTGGCACGGTCTTTGATTCTAATACAGGTTATGCTATTTTGGCTGACAGAGCCGGAGATGTTAATATCTCAACATCTATATTTAAAAATGGTAATGCAACACAAGGTACCGGAATTTACAATGTAGCAAGCAATGTTACAGTCACCGATACAGTCTTTGACGGCAACAACGCAAGCGGAGTCGGGTCAGCTATATATAATAAAGACGGCGGTACAACAACCGTCAAAAACTCCACTTTCTCAAACAATGACTCCGGTACTTCTGTTATTTATACAGATGGAGCAACACTTAACCTTATTTCGGAAGCAGGAAAATCATCTGTATTCACAGGCAATACATCGACAGGCGTAAATGAAGCAGAAGGCTGGGGTGTTGTCGGAGTTGAGTCTGGTTCTGCTCTCAATATGACAGCGCAAAAGGGTGCAAGCTTTGTTTTCTCTGATAATATATCTACAAGGCTCGGCGGTGCGCTTTTAATAAATAGTCAATCAAATTCAACAATAACAGGTGAAGACGGAAGTTTGTTCTCCTTTACTGACAACACAGCTGGTTCAGGCGGTGCATGGTTTATACAGGGTTCTGACCTTGATGTGGATATTGATGTAATTAAGTTTGAAGGCAATAAGGCCCTCTCAAACGATGATGCAGTAGATAAATCTAACTTTGGAAACGGTGGCGCTATTGCAAATGTGAATGGTGCTAACATCACCCTCAATGCTAACAAAGCGGAATTTATTAACAACAGCGCAGAAAAGAGCGGCGGCGCAATCTACAACGCCGGTACAATGAGCCTGACCAACGGCTATTTTAAAGGCAACACAGCCGGCAATGCAGGCGGCGCTATATACAATAGCGGCACAATGGTAGTGTCTAACTCAAGGTTTGAGGATAATACATCTGGAAATAGTATTAATGGAGGGCAGATATATAACAATGGTGAGTTAACAATTATTAACTCAACATTTGAAACAAATTCTGGATTAAATATGAATACTGTTGGTTCTGGAGTAACAAATGTTATTGCAGATAATGGTATCACATCTTTTGAATATGGTGACGCAGGTTTAGTCTCAAACAATGGTAAAATGAATCTCAATGCCGGAAATAACGGTATGATAATAATAGATGCTCTGCATTCAAATGCAAGCGGCAATAAGGTAATTAATATTAATAATACAGGAGTCAAACTTGCTGACGGAGTAACCGACGCCCCTACCGACGGTGAAATCGTATTGGGTAGCAAAGCTGTAGTTGATGGTATATTTAATATTTACGACGGTACATTGACTGTGGTTAACGAAAGTTCGTTCCATGGAGGAAGTGCCGATGAAAATAGAGAATATAAAAATCCTTCTATTAACTTATACGGCGGCACGTTGAACCTCATAAACGATAAGGTTGGCACACTTAATGTAGAAGATTTCTCTTCCGTAGCAGATGCAAAACTCAATATCGATGCAGATTTGACAAACGGTTCAAACAACTTTGGAAAATCAGACTCGATAAACATCCACGGAACATTAGCCGATAACTCGGCAATCAGCCTTAACGCAATCAACATCTTAAAAGACGGTGACGCACAGCATTTGACAATTTTTGATAATCCGTCAGACAGCCTTGTTATCAATGCCGGCTCAACCTACACAAACGGCGGCTATGTCTATACCTTCACTCAAAACACAGAAGATAAAGGCGTAGTAGACATAGTAAAAGGCGAGGCACAACCATCTACATCGTTGAGCACAGCAGGTTTTGTCGCAGCAATGCAAGACACCTCGGACAATCGCGCCTTCTCCGCCACAGACGATGT
>CALVAT010000158.1 GCA_944325565.1 Candidatus Gastranaerophilales bacterium | reverse complement strand
AGGTCGGCGACAGCGAAAACCGCAATAAGAAGGGCAGAGTTATCAGCGTTAACCCTGACAAACAGACAGTTACCGTTGAAGGTCTCAGAATGGTCACAAGGCACAGAAAGCCCCGTAACGCTCAGGACAAGGGCGGAAAGATCCAGATCCCCAGTGCGATCAACGTATCCAACGTTATGTTGATTTGCCCCACATGCGGCAAGCCCACACGCGTAAAGCACGTTCTCGGCGAAAAGGGCAAATACATCAGAGCATGCAAACAGTGCGGAGCGACTATCGACACCAAGGCCGAAAAGAAACAGGCTAAGGATGCAAAGAAGACCGCTAAGAAGACTACTACGGCGAAGAAGACAACAACCAAGAAAAAGGCTGTTGAAACCGCTGAATAAGGAGGAAAGGAACAGTGGCAAAAACTACTACTAAAGTAACGGCCGAAAAGACAGAAAACAGATTGAAGAAACTGTACAAAGAAACTGTTGTTCCTCAACTCGTTAAAGAATTCGGTTACAAAAACATCAACGAAGTTCCCAAACTGGAAAAGATCGTCATCAATTCCGGTCTCGGCGACGTAAAAGACAACAGCAAGAGTTTCCAACTTGCAGTTGAAGAAATCAAGTCCATTGCAGGACAAAAGCCCCTTGTTACCAACAGTAAGCTGTCAGTAGCTAACTTCAAGGTAAGAAAAGGCATGCCTGTTGGTGCTAAGGTTACATTGAGAGGAGACCGCATGTTTGCCTTTATGGACAAACTTGTGTCCATCGCTCTTCCCCGTGTAAGAGACTTCCACGGTGTACCCACCAACTTTGACGGCAGAGGAAACTACACTCTGGGTATCAGAGAACAACTTATTTTCCCCGAAATCGTGTACGATCAGGTGGAAAAGACCAGAGGGTTTGACGTAACCTTCGTAACGACGGCTCGTTCCGATGCAGAAGGCAAGGCATTGCTCAAATATCTTGGAATGCCTTTCAGAAGTTAATGAGGTGGCAAAATGGCAAAGAAATCAATGATAAACAAACAGCAAAAAACCCCTAAGTACAGTACAAGAGCGTACACAAGATGCTCCATTTGCGGACGTCCTCACTCTGTATTGAGAAAGTACGGTATTTGCAGAATTTGTTTCAGAGAAAAATCTTACAAGGGTGAAATCCCCGGCGTAAAGAAAGCAAGCTGGTAAGGAGGTAGAAAAACATGGTTGTAACAGATCCTATTGCAGATATGCTCACTCGTATCAGAAATGCTATCACGGCTAAACACGCCGATGTGGAAATGCCCGCTTCCAAGGCGAAGAAGGCAATCGCTCAGATTCTTCTGGACGAAGGCTACATCGCAGGATACGAAGAAATTGCAAATGAATTGCAAAACACTTTAAAAGTAACTTTGAAATACGGCGCAAAGGGCGAAAAGGTTATCACCGGTCTCAGACGTATTTCCAAACCCGGACTTAGAGTTTACGCTAAGTCCAATGAACTCCCCAAGGTGTTGAACGGTCTCGGCATTGCCATCGTTTCCACATCGAAGGGCGTAATGACAGACAAGACGGCAAGAAACCTCAACCTCGGCGGTGAAGTTCTTGCTTACGTATGGTAAGGAGGAAGATAGACTATGTCAAGAATCGGTAAAAAGCCTATCGTAATTCCTCAGGATTGTTCCGTTTCCGTAGATCACAACACGATTACGGTAAAGGGACCCAAGGGAACCCTCGTTCGTACGATAGACGCAACAATCGGTTGCGAAGTAAAGGAAAACGTATTGACACTTACCTGTCCCGACAACGCTTCCAAAGAACTTCAGGCTAAACACGGTCTGTACAGAGCATTGCTCAACAACATGGTTGCAGGTGTGCACACCGGTTTTACCAGAACGGTAGTTATCAACGGCGTAGGTTACAAGGCTGCCGTTGCAGGTAACAAACTGACACTCAACATCGGTTTCTCTCATCCCATTGAAATGGTTGCTCCGGAAGGTATAACTTTCCAGTGCACAACTCCCACGGAAATCGTTGTTTCCGGTTGCGACAAGGAACTGGTTGGACAAACTGCCGCAAACATCAAGGCTAAGCGTCCCGTCGAACCCTATCATGCATACGGCATCAGATACAAGGAAGAAGTCGTTGCAATGAAGGAAGGCAAGAAATCAGGTAAGTAAGGAGTGTAGAAGATGATTAAAAAGATTGATAAAAACGCTGACAGAAAAGTACGTCACGCCAGAGTTAGAAAAAAGGTCTTCGGTACAAGCGTCAGACCTCGTCTGTGCGTGTATCGCAGTACAAGATATATCTACGCTCAGATCATTGACGACATCACAGGTAACACACTGGCATCTTCTTCGAGTTTGGCATTGGCTGAATCGTTGGCAGGAAAGACCAAGACCGAATCTTCTAAGGCAGTAGGTGCTGACATCGCTAAGAAAGCATTGGAAAAGGGTATTTCCGAAGTTGTTTTCGACCGTGGTGGTTACATCTACACCGGACGCGTATCTGCTGTCGCAGAAGGCGCAAGAGAAGCCGGACTTAAATTCTAACGGGAGGTTCACAATGGAAAACGTACAA
>CALVAT010000157.1 GCA_944325565.1 Candidatus Gastranaerophilales bacterium | reverse complement strand
AATTTAATAAACAACATGTTTATTAATAGTTTTTTTTGCATATAATAAATAATAAGCAACAGACAAGATAAGGAAAGATTATGCAAGCAAGAAGAGCTGCAAGAGAACTGGCTTTAATATTATTTTCTCAATTTGATAAAAAGATTGCGCAATACAATCAGGCTGAATTTGAAGATATTATTCTTAAATCAGTAAGAACACTTACAAACAACGCCATAGATGAACTCAAGGTTTCAGTAGGCGCAATCAACGCGATGAAGGAATACGTTGACACCTATGAGGCAGAAAGCCCTGTCAACCTTTCCCGCCCGTTGCAGTCTAACAATATTCCGGTAGCATTGCCGATGACTTCTGATTTGAGCGGAAGATTGGACGAACTTTTAAACATCTGTGAAAAAGTTGTTCTTGCTCTGGAAATCGCTGAAATGACAGCACTTGAGCACACAGGCGACGTTAAAAACTACGTTATTGAAATAGCAAACACCTTCAAAGAACACGCCTCAGAAATCGACGGGCTTATCCAGAAGTTTGCCCACGGTTGGGATATTGACAGACTCGTAAAAATCGATAAAGATATTTTGAGAATCGCAATAGCAGAACTTATGTATATCGAAAGCGCTCCGGTTAAAGTTGTTGTAGACGAAGCGCTCGAACTGGCAAAAAAATATTCAACAGACGATTCTTCCTCATTCATCAACGGCATATTAGGCAAAGTTATTGATGAAAAAAAGAGAAGAAACGACTAATCTTTTTGCCGCGGCAATAAACCCGCAACAGCCGTAACCGACAGGAAAAACGATTATGTTTGACTTTTTTAAGAAAAAAGACCCCAGAGCAGAGCAGGAAACAGCCCTGCAGGAGCAGCCTAAAGAGGAAGCTCCTCAACAGGAGAAAAAAGGCTTTTTTTCTCTTACTTTTGAGTCCTTAAAAAAGACAATCGAAAACACCTCTCAGTCGCTTGTCGGCAACATTGTCAAACAGGTCGAACAAGAAGAAGAATTCGATGAGTTTATACTCGATGACATGGAAGAACTGCTCATAAAAGCGGATTTGGGCGTAAATACAGCCTCTGCAATCGTAGATAAACTGAGAAAACAAAACAACATGAAACCTTCTCAGGTAAGAGAGTATCTTCAAAACGAATTTTCATCAATTCTCAACTCTGCCGGCTCTACAGCGTTGAATTACAAAGAAAACGAACTAAACCTCTATTTTATAGTCGGCGTAAACGGAGCGGGCAAAACAACGCTTATAGGCAAACTCGCACACCGTTTCAAACAGCAGGGCAAAAAGGTGCTTGTTGCAGCCGGAGACACCTTCCGTGCAGCAGCAGAGGAACAATTAGACATCTGGAGCAAACGCGCCGGTGCTGATATTGTCAGAAACGACGGAGCTGACCCCGCGTCTGTAGTTTTCGATGCAATAAAAAAAGCAAAGGAAGAAAACTACGATGTAATCCTTGTCGACACGGCCGGCAGGCTGCAAAACAAATTTAATCTCATGCAGGAGCTTTCTAAAATCAAAACCGTAATAGACAAAAACGCTCCTGATTCTCTGAGAGAATCCATACTGGTACTGGACGCAAACACCGGCCAAAACGGACTTTCTCAGGCAAAAGTATTCACGGAATGTGTAAATCTCAGCTCTGTTGCACTGACAAAACTCGACGGCTCGGCAAAAGGCGGTATAATAATTTCCATCGCCAAAGAAATGAATCTGCCCGTTAAGTTAATCGGTGTCGGTGAAAAAATGGACGACCTGAAAGATTTTGACGCTTTAGATTTTGTAAAAGCGCTTTTCAGTTAGGCTTTTTATTTTCTGCAAATGTAAATAACAAGAAAGGACAATATCATGATAAAAGTCGGCGTAGTCGGTGCTATGGGGAAAATGGGCAAAGAAGTTATAGAAGCAGTCTGCAAAGATGAAGAACTCAGACTTGTTTGTGCTGTGGACAAAAATAACATTGACGGCGAAGTATGTTCTGACAAAGACATACATATTATAGGCGATTTAAAATCAGCAATAGAAATGCACAAACCTGATGTTATGGTAGATTTTACCCAGCCTGCGTCGGTTTTTGAAAACGCAAAGATTTGTCTTGAAAACGGAGTAAGACCGGTAATAGGTACAACAGGACTTTCAGATGAACAAATGGAAGTGCTAAACGCCATGTCACAGGCAAAGGGGCTGGGATGTTTGATTGCGCCCAACTTTTCCACAGGCGCTGTGCTGATGATGATGTTTGCAAAACAGGCCGCAAAGTATTTTGATAACGCAGAAATAATTGAACTCCACCACAACCAGAAAAAAGATGCGCCCTCGGGCACGGCCATAAAGACGGCGCTTATGATGTCAGAGTCAGGAAAAATGACATTTACCGGCGGAAACTGTGAAGAAACAGAAACAATAAAAGGCGCTCGCGGCGGCAGCTCTTATTCAGATATTCATATACATTCCGTCAGAATGCCAGGGTATATTGCATCTCAGGAGGTATTGTTCGGCGCATCAGGCCAGATATTTTCCATACGCCACGACTCTATGGACAGAAAATGCTACATGGACGGAGTTAAGCTGGCGATAAAATATGTTGCAGGGCATAACGA
>CALVAT010000156.1 GCA_944325565.1 Candidatus Gastranaerophilales bacterium | reverse complement strand
CACTTCACACTACACACTTCACAAAATCCACACAATGGCGAGGAATGCAAAAGAAATTTTCATTCCAACGGCTTGATCATTATGATTAAGCCGTTTTTTTTATGTAAATTGTTAAGGAAACAAAGCGTTACATGTTGTTTAATATAATATTGCATGACTATTGTTTTTATTTGACATGATTATTTCCTTAAAAATGTCAATGCCTTGCTAATTGTAAAGTTTAATGGATTTTAACGTTTAAAAAATCACATGCCGCACATTGTTTGTAATACAATAATTATAAGTATATTATTTAATTAGTAGATTTGGGGAGAAATAAACGTGAGCCAATTAAGCGACTGTACGCAAGAAAAACTTAGCTTATCCAAAAATGCCATCAAAGTTTTGGAAAAAAGATATTTAAAAAGAGATGCACAGGGAAATCCGACAGAAAAACCCGAAGATTTATTTTTAAGAGTTGCTTCTACTCTTGCAGCTGCTGACAAACAGTTCGGTGCTTCAGAGCAGGAAATTTCAAAAACAACAAAAGAATTCTATGATTTTATAACCAGAAGATACTTTATGCCTAATTCGCCTACATTAATGAATGCAGGTAGAGAACTCGGACAATTGGCAGCTTGTTTTGTTTTGCCTGTTGAAGATTCTCTGGAAGGTATCTTTGAAACTGTTAAAAACACTGCACTTATACATAAATCAGGTGGCGGTACAGGATTTTCTTTTTCAAGATTAAGACCAAAAAATGATGTTGTTCGTTCTACAATGGGTGTTTCTTCCGGGCCGGTAAGCTTTATGGAAGTATTTAATGCCGCAACAGAAGCAGTTAAACAGGGCGGTACAAGACGCGGCGCTAACATGGGCATTTTGAGAATTGACCATCCTGATATTTTGGATTTTATCAACTGCAAATCTGATAATTTTAAATTGAATAATTTCAATATTTCCGTTGCAATTACGGACAAATTTATGGAAGCTTTAAAAGCCGGTACGGATTATGAACTTATTCACCCGAGAACAAAACAACCTGTTGGCAAATTGAATGCCAAAGCTGTTTTTGATCTGATTGTTGAAGGCGCCTGGAAAAACGGTGAACCTGGAATTATTTTCATTGACAAAATGAATTACGACAACCCGACTCCGTTAATCGGTGAAATCGAATCTACTAACCCCTGCGGTGAAGTTCCTCTCTTGCCTTACGAAGCTTGCAACCTTGGTTCTATAAACCTCGGCCTTATGCTTAAAGGAGAAAAGGGTAACTACAGCGTTGACTGGGATAAGCTGGCTGAAACAACTCAGACTGCTATTCACTTCCTTGATAACGTAATTGCTATCAACAACTATCCGTTACCTCAAATTTCTGAAATGGTTCAAAACAACCGTAAAATTGGTCTTGGCGTAATGGGTTGGGCTGATATGCTTATGAAGATGGGTATAGCTTATAACTCTGAAGAAGGTACAAAACTTGCTTCTCAGGTTATGGAGTTCATTGATTACCAGTCCAAAGTTAAATCTATTGAACTTTCTAAAGAAAGAGGAAGATTCGGCAACTTTAAAGGAAGTGTTTATGACGGAATCTTTAGGGACGGCAAACCTTTCTTAACATATAAATATCAAGGTAAATCAGCTGGAATCATTACGGATGAAATGTGGGCTGACCTTGATGCACAAATTGCTAAATATGGCATCAGAAACGCTACTACAACTTGTATTGCTCCGACGGGTACAATCTCTATGATTGCAGGTGCATCAGGCGGTGTTGAACCGTTGTTCGGTCTTGTATTTATCAGAGACGTAATGGATGGCACAAAACTGGTTGAAGTTAATCCGATATTTGAAGAGTACGCAAAAGAGCATTGTTTCTATTCTGATGAATTGATGAAAAAAATCTCTATTGATGGTACGCTTGCTCACTGCGAGGAAGTACCAGCAGAAGCTAAGAAGATATTTGTTTGTGCACACGACGTATCTCCTTACTGGCACGTTAAAATGCAGGCTGCATTCCAGCTTCATACAGACAACGCAGTTTCTAAAACAGTTAACTTTGAAGAAAATGCTACAAAACAGGATGTTGCCGACTCTTATCTGTTAGCTTATGAAAACAATCTGAAAGGTATTACTGTTTATCGTAACAATTCAAGACAGTTCCAACCTATGAATCTTGAAAAAAAAGATGATAAAAAAATGCCTGAAATAAAAGCAATTGATGCACCTAAAGCCGAAACTAAAGTTGAAGCAAAAGTTGAATTGCCAGAAGCTCAGCATGTGGGTGAAGAACACAAGTGTCCTGAATGCGGAGCAGTTTTAGGCTATGGTGAGGGCTGCTTTATCTGTTTGAATTGCGGATACTCAGGTTGTTCATAAATTTATATAGATTGATAAAAAAGGCCCTTAAATTTTTAAGGGTCTTTTTTATTGAGAATGTTTATTATGTTGGAATGCATTATATTTGAACAAAATATTAAAACCTATCACGGCTTACTTTGTAAGCCGTGATAATCAGCGTATTTCTATTTAAACGAAAAGCACCTCAAAACCCGACCTTTGTGGAGTGAATTACAGAAAGTTTCACAAACAACTACAAGCGAGGTTTGTTTGAGGGCTATGTAATTATAACAAACATTTTA
>CALVAT010000155.1 GCA_944325565.1 Candidatus Gastranaerophilales bacterium | reverse complement strand
CCCATAAAATTTTGAGTAAGCGCACTTTCGCCCCAAAACCCACTCTTGAATTTTTTCTTTGCTATATTCAAATCTTTCTCTGAAACAGGTTCTGTCATGAGTTGTTTTATACATTCCTCGAAATTCGCATTAACCTGTTGCAGATTATCCTTTTCCGCATACGAGACCATATTGAATATTCCATAATTCGGCACAAATATTGACTCAACATACTCCGAACCGGTTGAATAGGTTAGATTTTTGTCAAACCTTAATTTTTTGTAGAGCATCCCGTCAAAATCTTCACCGAGAATAAAATTCAAAAGCGATATTCCCACAATATCTTTTATATTACCGGTTTTTATCATTTTATAACTTTTAACAATTTCTAAAAGGTTATTGTCGTTTATATTCAAAAACACCTTATTCTTTTCAAGCGGTTTTGCCTGTATAGAGTGAAAATACTCAGAATGGTTGTATGGTTGAAACTTTGGCAAACCGGACAATATATTAAAAATTTGCTGCTTATACTGTGAACTGCAATTCTTTGGAAGTGTAATATTTACAGCAACTTGAGCATTTTTAAGAAGGTCCGAATGATAGTCTTGGACATTTTTTAGTGTGAGTTTTTGAACATCATCTTTTTTATTTCTCCACGGTGTATCTTTGTACAATTCATCGTTATATCTTTGAATTGCAATATTATTTACCGTATTTATATCTTTGTTAATATGTTTCCACTTGGCAAGGTCTTCTTCAGATGACAATACGGGATGCAATAATGTATAGATTATACTGTTTAGCATCTCTGGTGTTTGTTCCGGCTCTCCGAGTAAATCATACCTGAGATTACGTTCATCAGATTCGACTTTAAACATAATACCGTTATTCTCGCAAAGATAACCGACACCGGTTAAGTTAATTGCATTGCGTAAATATTTTCTTGCACAACTGTGTGAATCCAATATTTTTTTAGAACTTACCATAAAATTTATACTTGATTCATTAACTGAGTCAGATTCATTAATATTAACTTTTATGTTATTGGGCAAAGTGTACTCACTTATATTGTACAAATCAGTAAGTTTTAGCGTTCCTTTGAAAGAAGGCTGCTTTGTTTTTTCTTGAGGATGCACAACGGTCAGAGCAGCTTTGTTCAAATCAAAATATTTTTTTATCGTCGCCTGTATATCCTGTGCACTAATCCTGTTATAAATTTCTTCTGTTTTCTCGGGAGTTACAAAATTATTAAATGATAAATTAGAACTGAAATAATCTGCGAGACTTTCCGCCGTATTTAATAAAGCAGCACCCTTATTGAGTTTTTTTAACCGGTTAAGCTCGTTTTCGGAAATAGGATTATTCCCTAAATCATTAATAATATTATATATATTTTGCAATATTTTTTCTGAATAACTGTGTTCTATTTCTGAATTAATGCTTATTACATTTTTGTCAAAATCACTGTTAATAATCGGAGATATAGTTGCGGTTGTTTCATCTATTTCATTTTTTACGCTATCTCTGACAATACTTGTTGCAAGATACAAACATTCTTTTTCATAGGTATTCATTTTGTCATTAACAAAAAAATCCAATTCGATTAAATATGACTTCTGGTTTTTGTCGGGGGTGATTATATCTTTTCGTACTGCTTTTTGAATAGGATTTTCAACAAGTTTGTTTAGATAAGTATCTTTGCTTTTTAATAGTGGATTTTTTACCTGATTAAAGTATTTTGAAAAAGTTTTAATTGTGTTTTCATCAACATTTCCGACAATAGCAGTAACCATATTGTCCGGTCTGTAATACTTATTGTAAAAATCATACAAATCATTTTTGTTTATATTATCTATATTTTTTTGTGTCACAGTATGAGATAATTCATTTTGTGCAGGTAAATTTAGTAATGAATTCAGACCAGCATCAGTTGCAACATCTTCGCCTGTCTTATTATCGTTGCGAAAATTCATTTCATTTGAGATGGTTACTTTTTCGTGTTCAAAATTTTTATCTGAAAAATCAGCAGAATTAACAATCGCAAAATGATATTTTAAAAGCTTATCAAGCTCTTTGTCATCCGTAACCAAAGCTTTTTCGTAATAATTAGTGTAACAGCTTCCTGTAGCGGCGTTTGATTCAAGAATAATATTATCTGAAATTTCTTGCAGTTCCCGCGCATTCTTTTTATATTGTATTGTTGCTAACAGATGTTCCAGCATATGAGCTGTGTCTCGTTTATCCGGCTTTTCGTTTTGCCATCCCGCAGCGACCAGTGTATTAATTACAGTCGGACCTTTTTTAGGCAAAACAATGACTTTATGACCATTTCTGAGTTGATAAACCTTGCCTACTCCTGTGTTCGGCAGTTTGAAGGTTTCCAATACTTTATACTCCGGATAAATTTGCGGTGTTGCATATGCTTTTGAAGCGTTAATCGGGATTTTAGGATATACGAAATTTTCCGGCACAAAAGATTCAAAAGTTCTTTTCTTAAGCATCGGATTGTTAATTTGATAATTATTATTTATTGAATGATTTACATTTTGTACGGGCATATGTACTCCGGTAATTTGATTGCAGTAAAACATATAAATACAATATGTTGTTATTTTTTAAGATGTTTATTACAGAGTGTAACAAATACAATGATTGAGCGTT
>CALVAT010000154.1 GCA_944325565.1 Candidatus Gastranaerophilales bacterium | reverse complement strand
TTTTTTATTCAAGACATCGGTTTTTTATTCAAAAAGCCACAGGGTATTTTTGTTAGGCAGGTAGACTTTAGCCTACTGATAACAAGCATCACCCGAAGGTAAAAATCGTGCCGTCATTCTGAAGCATCAAACTTTTGAAGCTTTCATTTGTCGTGTGTGTTCAGAATCTTACAGGCGTTGTTTGTAACGTTCACTATTGCTAAGATCCTGAGCCCGCTCATCTTACTCGCTCCTCAGGATGACATCTTTTTGTTGGGCTGAAAGACCGAACTACAATCTTTATAACCCGAACATATCTTTTTTAATGTTCGAGAGCCTGTATTTTTGTTTTTGTATTAAATCTTCGATGGTGCAAACAAGATAAACCGTATCAAGTCTGTTAATATTGTTATCATATTCAAGCGTTGCTTTTAGTATTTTTGTCAGGCTTGCTATTTTCCATATTTCGTAGACAGAATTTGAGAAATTGCGTTTTAGTTTTTTCTTTCTTTTTATCATCGTCAGCTCTTTGTTAAGATTTATTTTTGTTTATCGGACTAAATGTCCTATACTGGATTTATTTTCATAAATTGTATATCCATTGTGATTATATGTCAACTAAGTGCCAAAAATGTACAATAAAGGACAATATTTCATTAAAATATAATTTAAAGGGGATACCATGTCGATTAAAAACAGAATAAAATCAATCCTGGCTTTAGAAGGGATAAAAATTAACGAATTGTCGGTTTTGTTAAAAGAAAAATACAATAAAGATATTTTACCTAACACTCTTTCCAAGCAGTTAAACAGAGAGATTATAAGATTCAAAGATGTAGAAGAAATTCTTGAAGCAATAGGCTATGAGATAGTTTTTCAAAAGAAAAAATACTAATTTTGGTTGTGTACTATATAAATTATTGTAACCTTTTTGACTGGAGGATTTCTTTATAAGACAATGTATTTATATATGTCTAGACTTGGGATTATAGAGTAACTTAATGTATATAAAAGAAGTAGAAATAGATAACTTCAAATCTTTTGCAAACAAAATAACCATACCGTTTTTAAAAGGTTTTACAACTATCTCGGGACCGAACGGCTCGGGTAAAAGTAACATTATTGACAGTATTTTGTTTGCGCTCGGTCTGTCTACCTCAAGAACATTAAGAGCGGAAAAAATCTCACAACTTATCTCTACCCACAACAGAAGAAACGAAGCCATCGTTAAAGTGACCTTTGCTCCCGAGGATGCAGAAGAAAAAGAGTTTTCCGTAGCGCGTAAAATTAAAAAATCTTCGCAAGGGTACAACTCTATTTATTATTTGAATGACAAAATAGTTACTCTCACTGATATTCATACAATTCTTGAAAAATATAACATTACCCCCAACAGCTACAACGTCATAATGCAAAACGACGTTATGTCTATAACAAACTGCTCCGATACGGACAGAAGAAAAATTATAGATGAGATCGCTGGCGTTGCAGACTTTGACCGCCGTATAGAGCAGGCTCAGGGCGAACTCGGCACAGTGGAAGCACGTGTTCAAAACTCACTGCTTATTCTGAGCGAGGTTGAAACCTCTCTTGAAAGATTGAAAGCGGAAAGAGAGATTGCCTTAAAATATCAGAAATTAAGAGATGAAAAAACACAGCTTGAAAGTCAGATTTCAACGGTAAAATATTTTGAGATTAAAAAAGGTCTGGAACGCGCTCACGAAAGCATATTGGACGCTAACAAGAAGAAAAAAGAAGAAGAGGTCAGGGTAAAAAAACTTGATGAGCAACTTCTTGTTGTGAAAGCAAAACTGGATGAACTTTCTGAACTTGTTAAAGAAAAAGGCGAAGCCGAACAAATCGAGGTTAAAAAACAGGTTGAAGAAATCAAAGGTCAGGTGGATAGAAAAGAATCCGCGATTGTCTACGCCGATAAAGGGATTCAGGACAACTTAAAAACCATTGAAAACGCAAAAAACGGCATTGAAGACCTTAAAAAGAAAAAAGAACAAACCCAGTTAAATATAGAAAATAAAAACCTCGAAATCCAGAATCTTGAAAAAGAAAAGGAAGAGAAAAAAGCTGACCTGCTAAAAACTCTGCAGGAGGTTTCCGGCTTAAACGAAACTGCCGACAAATTTCTTGCCAAAAGAAACGAACTAAGAAAACAGCTTGAACAAATAAAAGATGAAGAAACAAAAATCATCCAACAGCAGGCTCCGCTTGAAGCTGAACTCAACAACCTTGTGAGAAGTGTTGAAGAGGCAAAAAATAAAATAGCGGAATACGAGGAGTTTAAACAAAATTTTGCAGGCAACAAGGATCGTGTTGAAGTTCAGGTTGAAGAACTCGGCAAGGAGCTGCAGGATTTTAAAACCATTCAGGAAAATACCCTGTATGAATTGGATAAAACCAAAAACGAATTGAATGATGTTCAATATAATGTTCAAACGGCGTACCGAAAAATCTCCCAGATGGAAGCACAAAAACAAGCGTTTGATGAGGCAAACTTCGGACGTGCGGTTGATACGGTTTTGAATGCCAAAATTAAAGGCGTGCATGCGACCCTCGCACAGCTCGGGCAGGTTGATAAGGAATATTCAACGGCTCTTGAGGTTGCCATGGGCGGAAGAATGGCTAACGTTGTTGTTGACGATGATGAAACAGCAAGAGTTGCCATTGAAGTTTTAAAAAGTGCAAATGCAGGTCGTGCAAC
>CALVAT010000153.1 GCA_944325565.1 Candidatus Gastranaerophilales bacterium | reverse complement strand
TTGTCAGATCGCGTTCGTGAGCCAAACTTTATTGGAATCCGCAAGCTAAGCGCTTGCTATGCCAACTGGGCTACGTGCGTAACTATATAAATCATATATTATAAATATTTTTTATCAAGAGTTTATCTGTAATACAAATTATTTTTCCATTAACCGGCTGATTTATTAATTTTTAAAAATTATATAATTATTGTTGTTATCAAGAAAGAAAGTGTAATTGTATGATTAGTTTGAGTTCGGTATCTTCTGAAGAGCAATCTTCTAGCGTAAGCTTAAGTACTTGGGTGTCCAAACTTCAAGAGGGCAAGAAAAGCACACAACAACTGCAAACAGATTTGCTTATGAGTTCAATAGACCAGATTGAAAAAATGCAAGAAGAAGCTCTTAAAAAAGCAGAAGAAAAACGCGAAGAAGAAAGAAAAACAGAACAAAAGAATGAAGAAGCTGTCAATGTATCCGTTTCTTCAGTTGATGTTTCATCGTCTTCTGATGTTCCCGAGACAGATGTGACTTCTTCTGTTTCTGTTGAAGCTTAACAACAAAAAAACTTTGTTAAAATATAACTGCTGCTGTATTTAATTCTGGCGACAGTTATGTTTTTTTTAAACCCAGTTCTCTAAATCCGGAGTCTTTTTTCTCCAGTCTTTGGACACTTTTACATTGAGCTCAAGAAAGACCTTTTTATCCAGCATTTTTTCCAGCTCTATCCTTGCCTGAGTGCCGATTTTTTTGAGCATCTGTCCCTTTTTGCCTATCATAATGCCTTTCTGGCTCTCGTGTTCCACATGTATAACAGCGGAAATTCTGTCTATGTCATCTTTTTCTTCATATTTTTCAATAATAACTGCAACACTGTGAGGTATTTCGTCTTTAGTGTTTAACAAAATTTTCTCTCTTATGATTTCCTGTGCAATAGAGCGCATACTTTCGTCTGTAAGATCATCTTCATCATAAATTGGCGCACCTTGCGGAAGTTTGCGCATTATTGTAGAAATAAGCGTATCTATATTTCTTCCGGTTTGGGCCGAAATCCTCGCAGTCGGAAGATTTGTATCAAAAAGCATTTTGTATGTAAGTATATTCTGTTCTTTTTTTATCGGGTCTTTTAGTTTATCGACCTTATTAAGAACAATGATTACAGGTATATTCGTTTTTTTGAGCAGATTTTCGACAATCCATTTGTCGCCTGCTCCGGCAGTTTCTGACGCATCAACAATAAACAAAATCAAATCAGCATCGGGTATAGAGCATTTTGCTTCGTCCATAAGAAATTCACCGAGTTTGTCAACAGGCTTGTGAATCCCCGGAGTATCTATAAAGACAATTTGGCCTTCTTCATTTGTGTAGATGCCTTTTATTCTTTTGCGTGTTGTTTGTGCTTTGTCCGTAGCAATGACAATTTTTTGACCTATAACTGTATTGAGCAGCGTTGATTTGCCTACATTAGGCCTGCCAATAACTGCAACAAAACCTGATCTAAAATCTTTCATAATCTAAAATCTTTCATAAGGGCACCCGCTAATTGATTTCTGCCAATTTTTCAAGCTTAAGCTTCTGATCGTGTTCCATAAGCAGGTTAATCAATTCGTCAAGATCACCGTCAATAACCGTCCATACGTTAAGGTTTTGACCGATACGGTGGTCAGTAAGGCGTCCCTGAGGGAAATTATATGTTCTGATACGTTCGGAGCGGTCTCCTGTACCTACCTGAGAACGTCTGAGGTCAGTTATTTCTTGCATTTGTTTTTGGGTTTCAATATCGTATAATTTTGCTTTTAATATTTGCAGCGCACGTTCTTTGTTTTGAAGCTGAGAACGTTCTTCTGTACAGAAAATCATAATTCCTGACGGTTTGTGAAATACTCTTACAGCAGTTTCTACCTTGTTAACATTTTGTCCGCCTGCACCGCCTGAACGTGCTGTTGAAATTTCAAGGTCATTGGGGTTCAATTCTATTTCAACATCGTCAACCTCGGGCATAACGGCAACTGTTGCTGTTGATGTATGTACTCTGCCCTGTGATTCTGTCTGTGGAACACGCTGTACGCGGTGAACTCCGGATTCATATTTTAACTTAGAATAAATGCTGTCACCCTTGATAGAGATGATAACTTCAGAAACACCGCCGGCCTCGCAATCGGTTTTGCTCAAAATTTGTGATTGCCAGCCCTGTTTATCGGCATAACGCAGATACATTCTCATAAGGTCGCCCGCAAATATGTTAGCCTCATCGCCGCCGGCTCCGCCTCTGATTTCGAGCATAATATCTTTGTCATCCATCGGGTCGCGCGGAAGCAGAAGAACCTTCATTCTTTCTTCAAGTTCTTTATTTTTTTCTTCATTAGCGTCAATTTCTCCGTGGAGATATTGTTTCATCTCAGGGTCATTTTCAGATTTTAAAAGCTCTTTTGCGTCGTCAATGGCATCCATGTTATCTTTCCACTGATGATATACCTCAACGGTTTCTTCCATTGCTTTTCTTTGTTTTGACAAATCTCTGAATTTTTCATAATCGGCAATGACATCCGGATCTGACAAAATTTTGCCCAGTTCAACATATTTTTCTTCTATTTGAAGAATTTTATCTAACATATCTTTCATAGTGTGCGTATTCCCTATCTGTTTGTTATTTTATAATAACTCAAGCAAAATTTTAATAAAAGACCATGTCTTATATAATCTGTTCGAGAAAAATTCGTGATAAGG
>CALVAT010000152.1 GCA_944325565.1 Candidatus Gastranaerophilales bacterium | reverse complement strand
AAGAAGCGGATTTGCCTTCTTTTGCCGCTGAGCAAGACAGGTTCGCTCGAAGCGTGCAAAATGGCTTCACGAAATAATCATTAAATCTTTAAAATAAATATAGGTCGGTAAATAGTGAATAATGCGCCTTCATCTTAATGCGGCGGTTTTTAGCATGTCTATATATTTTACTTTTTCCTGATTTGTGAAGGCTCCCTTTTTCGCAAAATGTATATGATAAATGCCTTTCGGGGTATAAACTATTCTTGCGATTTCTGTTTCCTTCGAGTTGTCAAACTGCCACTCGTATAAAATTTCGTTTTGCTTCTGGTAGATAATTTTTTTATTAAAAGTTTTGCCTGAATTTTTAGCAATGGCGTCGATTGCGCCAATGTGGTTTCTGTAATACTCATCAAGCGTTGTTTTAAAATTGTCGCTCAAAATAAAATACTGTATTGTGACAAGCTGTGTCCACTTAAAGTTTTTTACATCCTCGCCCTTTAACCCGTATTCAATAACTTTGGATTTTTCATCTTTATGCTCGAGCGCTTTTACCCATTGTTTTTTATCAAGATTCAGAATAACTTCGCCGGTTTGGTTTATTGTCTGGTCTTTGGTTGCTTTTTCGCCCGTGTAGGAGTTTACTATTTCGTTTTTAAATTTTTCTATGGACTGTTGTTTCATAACAGGGTCATTCATCATATATGCGGCCTGTTCGTCTTTTATCTGTTTTAAAAGGTTTCTGTAATACAGTTTTTCTTTGCCGCCCATAGACTCCAGAGTTACTGCGGTTTCGTAATATTCAATAGCGAGGTCATAGTCGTGCTGGCTTCTTTTTAAATCAGCAAGAAACACATAAGCATTCCACAGGTTCGGGAAAAGTCTTATTGCGTCTTGAAAAGTTTTTTCCGCCATTTTTCTGTCGTTTTTATAACCGTAGCTCGCACCGAGAAGGCATAATGCGCTGTATGAATCCGGTTTGTAATTCAAAGCGTTGTTAAAAGATATAATAGCTTCTTCGTAGTTTTTTTCTTTGTATGCGCGCACGCCTTTGTCATATTCGTAGCGGAAATTCAAAGCCGCACATCCGCTTTGTAAAATAATGGCCGCTGCCAGCACACAACAGGTTATTATTCTTTTAAACTGCTTTAATAAACTCATAATCTGCTCCTAATTAAGATTATAAGGATACCCTACCTGTTAGGCAATTATTTAATGCTTTTTATATAATATCTACCATTTTCGTGCTCTAAATCTATGTCCGCCTCAAAGATTTCAGACAAATTAGCAGAATTGAGAATATCTTCTTTTTTGCCCTGTTTGTAAATTGTTCTGTTATAAATCAGCGCTGCATGGGTAATCTGCGGGAATATTTCCGTAACATCATGAGTAACAAGTATTATACAGGCGTTTTGCGAGAGTTTTTGAAGCATGTTAATAAAGCTGTGCTGTGCTTTTATGTCGAGCCCTGTTGTAGGTTCATCCAGTATAAAGGCCTCGGGGTTGTGAATCAAAGAGCGGGCAATTAAACAGCGTCTTTGTTCGCCGGAGCTCATCTGTGCAAACTGTTTGTCTTTGAGTTTTGATATCTCAAGAAACTCCATAACCTCTTTAACCTTTTGCAGATGTTCGTCAGAAAAGCAATGGTGTCTGTAAACCCCAAGCGAGCTGTAATATCCGCTTAAAACAATATCATAGGCGCTCTGTGCGGGGCTAAAGCCCGAAAAACGGCTCTGCAGTCCGTTAGATATTATGCCGAGGTGTTTTTTGAGTTCAAAAATATCCCATCTGTCTTTGCCGAAAATTTCTTTTTTAAACCTGTATTGTGTATTCGGGTAAAGGTCGTGAGAAAAAAGCTTCATCAAGGTTGATTTTCCGCTGCCGTTAGGGCCCAGTATAACCCAGTTTTCGCCTTTGTTTATTTTAAGGTTTATATTCTCAAGCACGGTTGTCATACCGTAGTTGACATAAACATTTTCAAAATCAATTATTGTCTGGTTGCTGTTCAACAAAAAACCTCTGTGGTAACAATTACTAACATATATTATCAAATAAAAAAATATCTGTATAATATTAAAATGAAGAAATTTATATTAACGGCATTTATATTTTTTTTATGCAACATATTTTGTTTTGCTCTGGAGCCGGATACCGGCGTAACATTTAGTGAGTGCATATATTTGAACGATGTGGAGGATTCTCAAATTGAGTTTTTTAAAAATAAATATGACATCAATAACAGCACTTATAAATTAAAAGCGGAAAAAAATTACAGGATTACGCCGCAAAATATCCACAAATATAATGATTTTAACCCGTATGCAAACAGGACAACCTCTTTAATAAAAGAGAAAAAGAATGGGGATTTTTCTTTCGGGTCAAAACAGGATTATACTTTTGCTCCGGATTCTTATTCTCACACAAGCACATTGTATACAAAATATCAAAAAAACAAACTTTCACTTAATACTTCCTATCAGAGCAATGCTTCCGCAAATTTGGAAATGCAAAAGAGGGGAACATTTATGTTTACTCCGGAGTACAGGTTAAATGAGCATATTTTTTTGCAGAACAGGCTGTCAAACAGTTTTTTGGATAACAGTCGTAAAAATGAAGTGGTGTTTAGCATAAGACCGTTTAAGGATAACCGTATGAATTTTGACGTTGGCGCTTCCCGGATATATTCCCAAACCGCAATGCCGACTCGTTCACAGTTTAATTTTTCAACAAAATTTCATTTTTAAAAGTTCGATAAATGCTTAAAATATGAATTTATATATTGTTCGAGAAAAATTCGTGATAAGG
>CALVAT010000151.1 GCA_944325565.1 Candidatus Gastranaerophilales bacterium | reverse complement strand
GTCTTGAATAAAAAAATAAATTGTTTATAATAAAAGTATAGGGAAACGGTCTAAATGCCGCTAACATTTAAACCGTTTATTCGCTCCCTATATGAATATCAACAAAACTTTAAGAAGCGCATCTAGCACCACTAGGGCGCTTCTTATTATTTGTCGCTTCATATAATCACCTCCTCTCTGCCGTTTGTCTTCGCCTGCATGTGACAGTGGAGGTTATGGAGCTTACCCTTTACTTTATTTCACTACAATGTTAACAAGTCTGCCGGGAACAACAATTGTTTTAACAATTGTCTTGCCTTCCGTGGCCTGTTTAACCTTTTCGCTTTCAAGGGCGTGTTTTTCAAGCTCCTCTTTTGTAGATTCGGAATCGACTTCTATCTTGTCTTTAACCTTGCCGTTAACCTGTACAACAAGTGTTATTGCAGAAGTTTTTGCGAGTTTTTCTTCATACTCCGGCCACTGGGTTTCGTGGATAGAACCCTTACCGCCTATCTGGTGATAAATTTCTTCTGTCAAATGCACTGTTGTCGGTGCCATAAGTTTTAACAAAGTGACAAGAGCAAAGCTCAACACGTTTTTGTCCTCATCAGTGTATTGAGTTTTCTTTGCAGTGTAATCATAGATTGCGTTAACAAACTCACGGTATTTTGAAATAACGGTGTTAAACTGAAATTCGTTAGAAATATCCTGTGTAATACCTTTAATGGCAATGTGAGTTGTGCGCACAAGGTCGTTGTTTTCTTTTGTAAGTGTAGAAACGTCCTCAGGTAATTTGTAATCAAGCATTAAATTTTCCTGATTTGAGGCGAACAATCTCCAAACTCTGTTCAAGAATTTGTAGCAGCCTTCCACACCCGCATCAGACCAGTCAAAATCTCTTGCCGGCGGTGAATCGGAAAGGATAAACAATCTTGCCGTATCAGCACCATAGTTTTCAAAGATTTCATCCGGGTCAACCGTGTTGCCTTTGGACTTAGACATTTTTGAACCGTCTTTTAACACCATACCCTGTGTCAAAAGGTTTTTAAACGGTTCGTCAAAATCAACAAGACCCAAATCCTTTAAAGCTTTTGTGAAAAATCTTGAATACAAAAGGTGCAATATTGCATGCTCAATACCGCCTACATACTGGTCAACAGGAAGCCATTTGTTAACAAGTTCTTTACTGAACGGTGCATTTGCATTTTTTGCATCCGCATAACGCAGGTAATACCAGCTTGAGCAAATGAAGGTATCCATGGTATCAGTTTCTCTTGTTGCTTTGCCGCCGCAGCAAGGGCAAGTTGTTTCAAGGAAAGTTTTTGAAGTTAAAATCGGCGACTTGCCTTTTACGCTAAAGTCAACATCTTCCGGAAGTCTTACGGGGAGCTGGTCTTCAGGAACAGGCTGAGCGCCGCATTTTTCGCAATAAACAATCGGAATCGGAGCGCCCCAGTATCTTTGTCTTGAAATCAACCAGTCACGCAGTCTGTATTGTGTTTTAAACTCGCCGAAGCCGCCGTCAACAGCCTTTTGCGTAATAGCCTTTTTAGCTTCTTCGTTATTCATTCCGTCAAATTCGTTAGAGTTTATAAGTACACCGGGTTCCGTATAAGCTACCTCTTTGCAATCCGACGGATTTTCAGGATTTTGGATAACAACCTTTAGCGGAAGATTGTATTTTTTAGCAAAATCAAAATCTCTTTCGTCGTGAGCAGGTACAGCCATTACAGCACCGGTACCGTATTCAACAAGGGCATAATCTGCTGTCCAGAGAGGAAACTCTTCGCCCGTGTAAGGGTTAATACAGTGAGTACCTAAAGGAACGCCTGTTTTTACACGTTCTGTGGAAAGTCTTTCGATTTCTGTCATTTTGCGTGCGTTAGCTCTGTAAGCTTCAACTGCGTCTTTATTTTCAGGTGTTGTGAGTTTTTCTATATCGTGATATTCGGGTGCAACAACAAGATATGTAATTCCGTGTACTGTATCGGGTCTTGTTGTATAAACTGGAACTTCCAGTCCTTCGATTTCTTTAACTTTAAATTTTAAAATTGCACCCTGAGATTTTCCAATCCAGTTTTTTTGCATTATTTTAACGCTGTCTGGCCAACCCTCGAGTTTGTCTATATCCTGTAAAAGCTGTTCAGCGTAATCAGTAATTTTTAAGAACCATTGAGAAAGATATTTTTTCTCAACAACGCTGTCGCATCTCCAGCATTTGCCGTCAATAACCTGTTCATTGGCAAGAACGGTTGCACACTCATCACACCAGTTAACAGCAGCTTCTTTTTTATAAGCAAGACCTTTTTTATAAAGCTGCAAAAACAGCCACTGTGTCCATTTGTAATAGTCAGGTTTGCAGGTTGCAACTTCTCTGTCCCAATCGTACATAAGACCGAGTTTTTTAAGCTGCATTTTCATATAAGAAATATTTTCATCAGTCCATTTTTCGGGGCTTTCTCCGTGTTGGATTGCTGCGTTTTCTGCAGGAAGCCCGAAGCTGTCCCATCCTATCGGATGAAGAACGTTAAAGCCGTGCATTTTTTTAAATCTTGCAATAACATCCGTAATAGTATAATTTCTTACGTGCCCCATGTGGAGTTTGCCTGACGGGTAAGGGAACATAGACAGAGCATAGTATTTTGGTTTGTCACTATCGTCGTATGTTTTTCCGAATTTGTTTTCTTCCCAAACTTTTTGCCAGTTTTTTTCTATCTCCTGAGGAAAATATTGATCTTTTATCACCGTTTATCCACCTGTTCTTAATTGTACATAATTAAATTATAGATAAAAAAAATTTTATAACAAAATAAAACTTATTAATGACAGG
>CALVAT010000150.1 GCA_944325565.1 Candidatus Gastranaerophilales bacterium | reverse complement strand
ATACTCGCCAGTAACATCCTCTTTTACTCCGGAAAGTTTTAAAAGGCTCATACTTTTTTGTGCGTTTGCTTTAACGCCGAGGTCGTCAATGTTTTCCAGAAGCGACGCAAGCACGGGATAAGCGAGGTTGGATTTGCTTTCACCCAGTGATTTTATGGCAAGCTGTGCAATCTTGCTGTATGGATTGGCAAGCACAAGAGGAATGAGAATATTCGCCAGATTATCACCGTCATAGTCGTTAGCGAGAGATTCCACGAGCATTTCTTTTTCGGGTTCGGCCAGAGCGTTTATAAAATCAAGAAAATCAATCTGAGCCTCGGGATTTATTCTGGCGCTTTCCAGAAGTTTAACAGTATCTAAGTCTATTATCTCATCAGGGTTTTCAAAATATGTGAGATACTGTTCGTAGTTTACATGTTTTCCGAGTTCTCTCAGGAAGGTAACGATTTTTGCCTTTACAGAATCTTTTATCTTCGGGTTTGCAAGGGTTTCGAAAAACAATTTTTCGATTTTTTCCTTTTCAACCAGCTCGTTTAAAAGAAAAGAAATAGTGTAGTCGCGCATTTCAGAGTTTTCTTTAAGCAGCTCCTTGTGCAAAATCTCAAGCACTGTGTCTTTGTCCTGTATGGTGTTGAGGTCGTCAAGAGTGTTGCCGACAAAAGACAGGTCAGAGGTATTGTTTTGCAGGTTTATTATTGCGGAAAGGAGCTTTGCCCTGATTTGCAATTTATTTTCGGGTAATTTATTTTCAGGCATTTTGCTGTTTTACTCCAGTCTTGTCCAGAAGGCGTCAAGAATCTTTTGAGCCTCACCCGAAGGCATTTTATCTTCCAAAATCAGGTACTGAACGGCAATCATTGTACATTCAGAACAGATATTAACGCCCGGACCTTTTACCATTTTGACTACCTGTGTGTTAGGTCTTCCGCAAAAACTGCAGTATACAGGTTCAAAGCCCTGATTATTATTTTCCTCTTTTTTAGGCTTGCTATCGTGCTTAGCCTTGCTGAGGGATACAACTTTTTCATCATTTGACATATTATTAAAATCCTTATATAACGCATCCGCAAAGCGGAAAATATTTTGTGTTGAGGAGTCCGACAATTTTTATGAAAAACAGAGTTAAACAAAAATTATACGGATGTACACTGTTTATTGTATCTTATTTTGTCACGGTTGCCAAATATTTTTATTTTGATTATTATGTTGAAAAGTATTATAGAGTTAATATTTTTATGAAGAAAGTTATACTATTAATTACTATATTATTTGTTTCTGTAATATCTACGGCCTGCATAAACAATCTTGCCGTACAGGAGTTGAACAACAAAGCTCAGGAATACATGGCTGCGGGAGAAACCGACAAAGCTATCAGCCGTCTGCGCTCCAGCATTGACCTTGATTCCAGTATATTCGAAACGCATTACAATCTCGGCGTTGCACTGATTTCCGCTCACGAGTACAAAGAAGCTCAGGAAGCACTAAAAAATGCGCTGAAGTTAAAACCAGATTACGCTGACGCCTACTATTCTTTAGCTATGGCTTATGAAGAAGAGGGCTTTGCCATAATCAACGCTGGAAATGAAGAATTAAAAGACACACCTGATTCTGAAAACGTTGATCCGGCAAAGAAAAGAGAGTTAACCCAGAGCCAGAAAGAAGAGATTGTAGGACTTTTTAATTCCGCAATAGATAATTACAATACATATCTTACTAAAAAGCCCGATGACCCTGACAAAGAAAAGATTGAATCTCAGGTTACATATCTCAATCACCAGATACGGGAGTACAACGGTTTAAAATCCAATGAAATAGAAGATTTAAGACAGATGAAAAATCAAAGTCAGGAATCTTTCGAATCAGAACTGGGTGATGAAGAGTAATGCAATCCCCGCCGTCGTCTGTTCTGGTAAGCATTAACGGTTTTAGCATTCATTATTACGGATTGATAATGTTCTGTGCAATTGCAGCCGGTATACTGGTTATGCGCTTTGTTGCAAAAAAATATTACAAAGACATTAGCACAGAAATTCTGCTGGATATGCTGCCTGCAGTCATTCTATGCGCAATCCTCGGTGCAAGGCTTTATTATGTAGCGATGGACTGGCAATATTTCAGCAGACACATCGGCGAAATTTTTGCACTCTGGCATGGCGGAATCTCAATACACGGCGCAATATTAGGCGGAGTATTGAGCGGTTTTGTTTACACAAAAATAAAAAAGATAAACTTTCTAAAATATGCCGACATTTTTGCTTACGGACTCACCATCGGTCAGGCAATAGGACGTTTCGGCAACTATTTTAACTGCGAGGCGTTTGGAAAACCCTGCTCCATTCCGTTTATAAAACTGTTTATCCCTCTGCCATACAGGCCGTACAGATACGAAAGCTATGAGTATTTTCATCCTGCATTCTTATACGAATCTTTGTGGGATATAGCGGTGTTTTTGATATTATTTTTCGTTATAAGAAAAATCACTGGAATAAAAGACGGTGTGATTTTCTTTTCGTATTTAATTTTATACTCAATCGGACGAATAGCAATAGAAGCCTGCCGCTTAGACAGTGTACGCAATATCGCAGGAATAGAAATCGCCCACATAGCCTCGGTTGTACTTATTTTAGCAGGAATAGCAGGGCTGTTTTTTGTTTATAAAAAACGTATCTGAAAAATACTCAACAAAAAAGAAAAGACAAGATATATAGTCTTGTCTTTTGTAATAGATGATGTATATAGTTAAGTTGAGTATTTTTCATTAATATCTTCTAGAATAGGGCGAAGCGTATAATTCTTCAAATCCCAGTCCTGAACTTACA
>CALVAT010000149.1 GCA_944325565.1 Candidatus Gastranaerophilales bacterium | reverse complement strand
ACAAGCGAGGTTTGTTTGAGGGCTATGTAATTATAGTGGATTTTGCGTAGGCTGTAGCGAAGCGAAACGCCGAAGTAACGCCGAAAAAGTGAGTGATAGTTTTGTACAACAAAACGAAGCGAACGGCTTGAAGGCGTGAAGCAATAATCCAAGACAATAGTTTTTGTTAGAGTGCAATTTATATAGCCCGAGTTGCCGAGCACAGGTTTGTGTTACTTTCTGTATGAACGGAACATCAGGTCGGGAAGTTTCTTGGGCGCCACCCGTTCTTTGCTCCAAAGAATGGGTGGCAAATAAAACAATAATCTTTGTTTTTATTTTTTTATGTTCATTTCTTTTCTTTTGTATCTTGCAGGCAAAAGAAAAGAAATGAACCATACCCTAAAGGGCATCCTGATTCGTATGGCTCGTACCTCGCCTACGACTCAAGCAAGAAAAGAAAACCGGCGCTTATCAAAAGAAACAGTAAAGTGTTTTATCTGTAATTTTTCAGCGACAGCGAAATCGTTCTGGGCTGACCAACGGGAACGCCCAATGTGAGCAGCTACGTTCAGGAGCCGCGAACGGACGATTTCAAGACAGCTGCTGTAAAAATTACCTCAAAACACAACTGTTTCTAATCCAACTTCCATCATGGCTTCGCCCCGAACCCCACACCGCTTAGGCGGTAATATTAATTAACGTCTTCTTTTGTCGACAAACTTTATCTCGTAGTCCAGAATCTCCGCTATAAGTTTGATTTCACGATATGGAATAGTTTCCTTTCTAAGCTTTTGAGATAAATTAGCCATTGTATATTTTTTATTCATTTTTTTTGATAATTCCTCTGCGAGAGTTGTTAATGTATAATCTCTATCTAAAATTAACTGCTTAATCTCTTTAATAATCAATGGTCATTCCCTTTTGATTCAAATATATAATTAAATATTTTACTATATATTTTAATGAGTCATTAATAAATAAACATTAAAGTTGACAACACAACGTAAAAATTGTATATTCAATTAATAAATTGAACACGTTAAATAAAAACAGAAAAGGAAAACAGATATGCAAGAAGACGCTATGTTAATTATAGAAGAACATGTAATGGAAATGCTAAGCATTTCAGAAGTATGTATAAACTCTATTAATCATGCACCGGAGAAAGCCTCTCCATTCTTGTACCTTTATTTTTTCGAGCTTATACATAAAAAACTAAAATTAATCTCCAACCAATTCTAAAATCCAAAATTCCTGTTAAAATAATTTTATGAAAGAGCTAGAGTACTTGAATATAATAAACAAAACCCTCACGGATTCATCCTTGATCGGAGATGACTGTGCATATTTAGAAGAATTTGACCTGTGTATAACGCAAGACACACTTGTTGAAGGCGTACATTTTTTGCTGAACACAACCGATGCTTTCACTCTGGCACAAAAATCAGTGAATGTTAACCTCTCTGACCTTGCTGCCGCTGGTGCAAAACCGCTTTATATAACACTTTCTCTATCTTTGCCCAAAAATATTGACAAAAATTTTGTGGAAAACTTCTATAAAGGTGTTGAAAGTGCTGTTTCAAAATACGGAATTAAAGTTGCAGGCGGTGATTTAACGGGTGCGGACAGGGTCTATATTTCAATATGTGCTATAGGGAAAAAATATAACAGTGTTCAGGTATCAAGAACCAATGCTAAAGCAGGTGATATAATTGCGCTGACAGGTACGCACGGCAGCAGTGCCGGCGGGTTAAAACTGCTTTCACAGGGTAAAAAAGAGCCAGAAATTCTAATAAAAAAACATCTTTTACCCTCTGCTCAGGTAGAAAAAAGCAAAATCATCATGCAAACAGCCTTTGACTGCAATGTTAAAAATATTGCTATGATGGATTCATCAGACGGGCTGGGCGATGCTTTGTACAAGTTGTCCACAGGATGCGGATATTTGTTCGACATAGACTTTGATTCCATTCCTGTAGATGAAGAGCTGAAAACAGCATTTCCCGAGGAATGGAAAGATTTGCTCATGTGGGGCGGTGAAGATTTCGAACTCGTTTTTTGTATTGATAAATCAGCATTTGAAAAACTGGACAAAACAAAATTCTATAAAATCGGTACAGTCTCAGACAAGCCCATTACAAAAGATATAGCAAATGTTCTTAATCAAGAATTTGAAAATAAAATTTTTAAGCATTTTTAAAGGATAAAAATAATGAAGTTTTCAGTAGTTATAACAGCGGGTGGAAGCTCCGCAAGATATGGAAAAAACAAGCTTCTTGAAAAGATTAACAATAAAGAAGTTATAGTTCACTCAATAGAAGCATTTTTACCGTTTAAACCTGCAGAGATTATTGTTTCTGCGTCAAAAGATTTTGCCCCCGTATTAAAACAGCTTTTAAAAGAAAACAATTTGCCTGACATAAAAGTTGTTTTAGGCGGTTCAACAAGACAGGCATCGGTTTTTAATGCATTAAAAGCCTGTGATTTTAAAGATATTGTCGCAATTCATGATGCAGCAAGGCCGCTTGTTAAAAAAGAAGATATTGAAAAATGCCTTAAAAAAACTCAGGAAACCGGTGCGGCAATTGTCGGGGTCAGGGCCGTTGATACAATAAAAAAGACGGATGAGAATAATAAAATAACTCAAACGCCTGACCGAAAAACTCTCTGGTATGTGCAAACTCCACAGATTTTTGACTACAATCTTATTATGCAGGCGCATAAACAATTTGAGGGACAGGGGTTTTCTGATGACGCAGGGCTTGTTGAAGCTATGGGAAAAGCAGTTTATATTAGTGAAGGAAGCTATTCAAATATAAAAATCACAACAAAAAAAGATATTTATCTGGCACAAATGTTGTATGAAGCATAACACGGTAAAAATTTGATAATATTTATTATGTAGTTTTTTATTTTTGTTTGGTTGTGTTGTCTTTTAACTCGAGCAGAAGTGGAGCTCAAAG
>CALVAT010000148.1 GCA_944325565.1 Candidatus Gastranaerophilales bacterium | reverse complement strand
AGAATCTACATCTACATAGAGATTCTTAGCTAAAGTCATCAGGATGACAAAATCAGGGAGCACGCCTGTTTTCAGTGCACTTGTTTTTTATATTTTTGATATAATTATTTCATACCACAGGGAGATAGTTATATGAAATGGTTCAAAACTTTATTTAATATTGCGCTTGTCATCGCAGCAATATCTGTATTCACAAACGTGGCAGACGCAAAAACAATCACCTTTGCCGTAACCTCTGACATTGATTATCTCTCAGGGGCTGAAAACGATATCGGAGCAAAAGTTCTGGACGGTTTTATAACCCGCACGCAGGAAACAAAATACGATTTTGTTGTGTTTAACGGCGACAACATAAAAAAATCAAAACCCCAGCATTTACTTGCGTTTCTAAAACGCATACGTGCTGTTAACGTGCCTTATTACCTTGTTATGGGCGATAGCGATGTTCACAAAATTTCTGGCATATCAAAGCCCGAATATCTCCAGCTCGTAAGCAAGTACAACAAAAACCAGAAGGATCAAAACTCCTACTATTTTTATCCGGCTCCGGGGATTATCGCAATAGTTTTAGACGGAGTATCTACAGGTATGCCCTCTAATCACGGTGTATTCAACAAAAAAACGCTGCGATGGCTCTCGCAGGTGTTAGAAAAAAACAAAAACAAACAGGCCATCATTTTTCAGCATGTACCTTACTATGAGCCTGTAAACCTTCCGGAATACGAAATACTTGAAAAAGCAGAATACGCAGCTGTTTTAAGACGCCATAACAACGTAGCTCTCATAGTTTCTGGCCATTACGGAAAAGATTTTGAGATAAAAGACGATTACGGGGTTACCCATATTTCCGTGCCGTCTTTGTCTAAAGAGCCTTATTACTATACAGAGATAGAGTTCAGATATGACAAGCTTCCGCTTCGCAAAGTCAAAAACATCAACATCCACCGCTTTCTTAGACCTGCTGTTTAGTATTGTTGTGGTATAATCGTACTACAATTATTTTGTTCGAGAAAAATTCGTGATAAGGCTCTGCCGAACAAAAGCAGCCAGTGGCTGGTTTTGTGAGAGGTAAGCGACGTGAACGAATTTTTTGAGTGACACATTGAAAAGGTGAGCAGGTGCTGGCTGCGGTCAGCCGGCAGCAACTGCGACACTAGATTAGATATATTAAATACCGGAGTCTTGATGATTGAACAAATTAACAGCTATATAAACAGACTGAAAAATGCGCTGGACAATCTCGACAGAAAAGAGATAGAGCAGTTTGCGCTTCTTCTTGGCAGGGCAAGAGATAACGGCTCGAACATATTTATTATGGGCAACGGCGGCTCTGCGACAACCGCAAGTCATTTTTGCTGTGATTTTAACAAAGTTGCAAGCTACGGCTACGACCACAAAAAACGTTTCAAATTCATTTGTCTGAGCGATAATATTGCCACCTTGATGTCTTATTCAAACGATGTCTGCTACGAGGATATTTTTGTCGAACAGTTGAAAAATTTTGTTCAGCCGCAGGATATTGTGATAGGCATCTCAAGCAGCGGCAACTCTGAAAATGTTTTAAGGGCAATAAAATACGCTAACGAAAACAACATAACTACAATCGCCCTGACAGGCTGTGACGGCGGAAAATTAAAGCAGCTTGCAAAATACAGCGTCAATGCGAATATAGATGACAAACAAATTGCAGAAGACATACATCTTGTACTGTGCCACATGCTGATGCAAATTTCCTGCAATCAGGAGCCGGTTGAATTGTGATATAATTGACAGAAAAGGTAAAATAATGGTCTTAGAAAACAAACTCGGTATTACTGATTCATCTGAACTCGCACGACAAGAAGAAAAAATAAGCAAGAAAAAAGCACTTGAACTGTTTGAAAAAGGAATTCTTGATTCTCTTGAAGCAGGGACTTTTGATGCGTTAGCAAAAATCCACAAACATTTATTTGATGAAATTTATTACTTTGCGGGAGAAATCAGAAATGTTAATATTGCCAAAGGTAATTTCAGGTTTGCACCTGTTATGTATTTAAAACAGGCATTAGAACATATTGAACAAATGCCGCAATCAACTTATGAAGAAATTATCGCAAAATACGTTGAAATGAATGCAGCCCATCCTTTCAGAGAAGGCAACGGACGCGCTACCCGTATATGGCTGGACTTAATCCTGAAAAAAGAGCTATCTAAAGTAGTTGACTGGAGCAAAGTCGACAAAGATGACTACCTGCTCGCAATGGAGCGCAGTCCGATTAAAGATATCGAAATCAGGGAGCTTTTAAAACAGGCTCTGACAACCGGCATAAATGACCGTGAAGTCTACATGAAAGGTATAGACGCAAGTTACAATTACGAGGGGTATTTTACCTACAAAACCGGTGAACTGAAGTAAATCCACGCTACAGCAAAATAAATATAAAGGAGTTTTATATGAATAATGAAGTTTTGACAAAACTGTCATACGGTGTTTATGTTGTAACAACAAACTGCGAAACAAAACCCGTGGGCTGCGTTGTGAACTGTGTTATGCAAATCACCTACGATACGATTTGCATAAGCGTTAACCATCAGAACTACACAAACCTTTGTATTGATAAAAGCAAAAAATTCGCAGTATCAATACTAGGTGAACACGTAAACGATAATATTATCCCTACTTTTGGTTTCAGCTCATGCAGAGAGGTAGACAAATTCGAAAACATCAAAACCGTAAACATAGACGGGCTCGAGATTTTAGAAGATTCTGTAGGATATATAATATGCGAACTCACAGACAAATTCGAAACAGAAACCCACACTGTGTTTATAGGGAAAATGATTGACGCTGATATGCTCAACAAAGATGTACCGATGACCTACGATTACTACCACAGGGTCAAAAAAGGGAAAAGCCCGAAAGCCGCACCTACTTATATAGAAGAAAAGGTAGAAACGGACAGAATCGCTTACCGGTGCAAAATATGCGGCTACATATATGAAGGCGACATCACAAAAGAACCGGACACCTATGTTTGTCCGATATGCAAAAAGGACAAGACCTTTTTTGAAAGGGTGTAAAGTCTCAGGATACTCTGTCCTGTCG
>CALVAT010000147.1 GCA_944325565.1 Candidatus Gastranaerophilales bacterium | reverse complement strand
GTACGCAACCCGCACCACATTGACCAGTCTAAATGTATCAAATGCGGTGCCTGCCTGAATGCTTGTCCGTTCAAGGCGATTAAGCAAAATTAAGGGTGTAACCGTCATAAACCGCCGTTAAAAATCGGTACAATCCGATTAAATATACGGGCGGATTAGTCAGAAGAAAAAAGGAAATAAATATGAGCGATAAAAAAACACTTATAATCAACGGAAAAGAGGTAGAGTTCACTGATGAACCCAACCTTCTTGAAGTAATCAGAAAAGCAGGTTTCAACGTACCGACTTTCTGTTATCGTCCCGACTTAACGCAGTACGGCGCTTGCAGAATGTGTGTGGTTGAGGTTGAATACCCTAACGGAAGAGTCTTGATTAACTCCTCCTGCACAATGCCGCCGGAAGCGGGTATTAAGGTAAAAACAAATACCGAACGTACAAGAAGAATCAGAAAAACCGTTCTCGAGCTTTTGCTGGCTAACCACGACAGAGAATGTACAACCTGCGACAAATCAGGAAAATGCGAACTCCAGCAGTACGCAGAAGAATACGGAATCAAAGATGTTTCAAAATACGTGATGAAACGCAAAGAAGATTTTCTTCCAATCGATGATTCCAACCCGTCAATCGTTCGTGACCCGAATAAATGTATCCTTTGCGGCGCCTGCGTAAGAGCATGCAGCGAGTTTCAGGGGCATTCAGTGCTTGGATTTGCAAACAGAGGTTCAAAAACCGTAGTTCAACCGCTTGCAGGCAAGCCGCTCGCAAAAGTTGACTGCGTGTACTGCGGACAGTGTCAGGCTGTTTGCCCGACAGGTGCATTAACGATTAAAAACGAAGTTAACGATGCTTGGAATTTAATTACTGACCCGCAAAAGAAAGTTCTAGCCCAGATTGCACCGTCAGTGCGTGTTGCAATAGGCGAAGAATTCGGACTAGAACCGGGGGAAAATACAATAGGGCTGGTTAACGCTGCATTAAAAGAAATCGGTTTTGACCTTGTGTTCGATACAAACTTCTCTGCTGACCTTACAATTATGGAAGAAGCTCACGAGTTTGTGGAAAGAATAAGCAAGGGCGAAAACTTGCCGCTGTTTACCTCCTGCTGTCCTGCTTGGGTAAGATATCTGGAATTGCAACATCCTGATATGCTTAATCACTTATCAAGCTGTAAATCACCGCAGGGAATGCTTTCACCGGTGTTAAGAACACTTGTTCCAAAATATTTTGAAGGTTTTAGTGAAGAAAACATAAATATCGTTTCAATAATGCCTTGTACTGCTAAAAAGGCAGAAGCAAAACGTTCTCAACTAAGCCACGACGGCAAATATGAAACAGATATTGTTTTAACAACTCAAGAACTTGCAAAAATGATTAAGAGTGCCGGTATTGACTTCAAGACACTTGAACCAGTTGAAGGCGATTCTCCGTTTGCACTGTATTCAGGTGCAGGTACAATCTTTGGTGCATCAGGCGGTGTTGCCGAAGCTGCCGTTCGTACCGCTTATGAATTTGTAACCGGTGAACCTTTGTCAGACCTTGATATCAAAGGTATGAGAGGTGTTGACAAAAACCACAGATGCAAAGAGGTTGAACTCGATATCAAAGGTACAAAAGTAAAGGTAAGAGTAGTTTCTACTTTAAAAGAAGCTGAAAAATCTTTGCAGGAAATCAAAAACGGCACAGCAGACTTCCACATGCTCGAAGTTATGGCCTGCCCCGGCGGCTGTATCAACGGCGGAGGTCAGCCAAGAAGCTGTGATGACACTCATATCAAAGAAAAAAGAGCTGCCGGTCTCTATAAAGAAGACACAGAGCTTACCTACAGACGCTCCAACGACAACCCTGATATTAAAAAACTTTATCAGGAATATCTTGAAGCTCCGGGTTCTCACAAAGCGCATGAACTTTTACATACAGTGTATGAGGACAAATTCAAAGGCTCTTACAAAGATGTTGTAAAAGCATAAATAAATTGCTGAATAAGAAAAACCCTGCGGCAAAATGCTACAGGGTTTTTTTATTTTAAAGTAACGAATAAATTACTTATACTTTTTCTGTATTTTTTTAATTGCTTCTGTTCTCTGCTCAAATGTGGAACCCTCACAACTAACACTAACAAGTTTTTTGCTACCCCAAACATAAAAAACAGAACACTCCATATCATCTGTTATATAACTTTCTTTGCCCAATACTTTACATTCATTATTGTTATATTTGGCTTTTGTCGTGTTATTATAAATATTTTTACATTTTTCATATTTCAACGGTGTCAGTACACCCTTAAAATCACGCCTTTTGTATGAACAAATGTCATTAACATTAGAATTTTTATCATAAATGTATTCACGTGGATAAAACTCCTTTGTTGTATAAGCACTGTCATTATAATAATAAGCAGAAGGAACATCAGAAACACAGAGGTACATGTCCATTTTTATGCCACTATGTGTTGTTTTTAAAACTGTTACAAGCCCGCATATAGCAAAAATAATGAATGCTGATATAAGAATAGTTAATGGTAATTTTTCACCGTAAAACATTTATGTACTCCTTCTTCTTATTATTATACCAAAATATTTAATTTTTATATAACAGGAATAAAGAAGTTTTAAACAAAGCTTTGATTGATTGCATTTGCTTTCATGCTAGAATATATTTGATAAACACCTGAATATAGTAACGGAAAACTAGATATATATGAATTATACAGACACTAACAGTTTAAATTTCAGAGAAATACAAGAAAAAAGAGAACTCGAACAGCTCAGCCCTTACGCAGCCAAGAGCGCAACCTCCAGAGGCCGAGCAAGAGAAGAAGCACCGTGCCCGATACGTACGGAATTTCAACGTGACTGCGACAGAATTATCCACTCTAAAGCATTCAGACGTTTAAAACATAAAACGCAGGTTTTCTTCTCTCCTACAAATGACCATTTTAGAACCAGAATGACACATACATTAGAGGTCTCTCAAATCGCTAGAACAATCACAAGAGCTCTCAATTTGAATGAAGATCTGGCAGAAGCAATTGCGCTCGGGCATGATTTGGGACATACTCCATTCGGACACAGCGGAGAAGATGTTCTTAACGAAATAATGGATTCTGGCTT
>CALVAT010000146.1 GCA_944325565.1 Candidatus Gastranaerophilales bacterium | reverse complement strand
AAATATAACTTTACCCTTTCGGGTAAAATAACTGTGATATAATTTTATTAATATGAGTACACTGACCTATCAAGATGTTGTATCACAAATAAAAGACAGACTGGATATTGTTGATGTCATATCTAAATATGTAATCCTCAAAAAACAGGGAGGCAATTACTGGGGGTGCTGTCCTTTTCATAATGAAAAAACACCGTCATTCAGCGTAAGTCCGGCGAAACAAATTTACAAATGCTTTGGCTGCGGCGAAGGCGGGGATGTTTTGAGTTTTTTAATGAAAATAAACAACCAGTCTTTTCATGAAGTTGTTAAAGAACAGGCCGAAATCTTAGGTATAGAACTTCCCGCCTCTTTTGACAAAGGCAAAGATAATAAAGACATTAAAGAGCAGATATATTCCTGCATGAAAGATGCTGCAGAATTTTATAAAAAGACGCTTTTATCTGATAAAAGTTCCGCAGCATATAAATATTTATCCGGAAGAAACATAACGGATGAAAATATAGAAACATATATGCTCGGCTTTGCCCCAAATTCCTATGATGCATTGCAAAACTTTTTAAAAGTAAAATATTCTATTGAAATTATGGACAAAGCCGGTTTGCTCGTAGAACGGGAAAGCAACAACAGTCATATCGACAGGTTCCGAAATAGAATAACTATCCCGATATTTGACGATAAAGGTCATATTGTCGCCTTTGGCGCACGTGCAATCGAATCCGGACAGAATCCGAAATACCTCAACTCTCCGGATACAATTGTGTATAACAAAAGCCATATTTTATACGGGTTGTATCAGGCGAAAGATGCCATAAAAGAAAATGACTCAATAGTTATTATGGAAGGTTATTTTGACGTCATATCAGCACAGGTAAACGGCGTAAAAAATGCTGTTGGAGCCTGCGGTACAGCACTCACAGACAGCCACGTAAAGATGATTTCCCGCTATACTTCTTCAAGAAGAATATATCTGGCTTTTGATACAGATAGAGCTGGCCAAAACGCGGCCAAAAGAGGGGCTCAGGTTATACGTGAAGCTTTTGCCGGACTGGGAAATATAAAACAGTTTGATGAAAGTTTTGCATCTCTTTCCGAGTCAAACAACAGATATGCATGCGAGTTAAGGGTGGTTGTCCCGCCGGAGGGGAAAGACCCTGACGAATTTATCAGAGAAAACGGTGCCCAGGCATATCAGGAAGTACTGGATAAAGCGCCGCTTCTTGTCGATTTTCAGATAGACAGTGTATTAAAGTCTTATAAAAACGGCATGTCGCCAACAGAAAAGAACACAATAGTTAAAGAAGTTATGCCTTATCTGGCAGAAATCAATAACAACATAGTCAGGGGCGAATATATAAAAATTGTTGCAAACCGTCTGGATATAAGTGAAAACGGGCTTTATTCAGAAATCAAAAAATATTTGAATAAAGGTCTTACTAACACTTATCCTCAGAAACCCGCTGCTCAGGCTCAACTTGCCCCAATTGTAAAGAAATCTTTAAATATCTCAGAAAAAGCGCAAAAAAATTTGTTGTCTATGTATTTAGTAAATGAAAGTACATATAGTATTCAAACATTAAACGCTATTTTAAAAGATGTAGACTTTACGAATGAAACATTAATAATTGTAAAAAATACAATTGACAAATTGGTTCAACGGATAAATAATGTTAAAGAATTAACAGAAGCCCTGTATACAGAATTTGCCGAGGACTATGAAGTCAAAGATATAATCACAGATTTGATATACTTATCCGACAGTTTTAAAGATTTGTCGGCTAATGATTTTAAAACAGCTATTAGTGAAAACATTGAAACTATTAATGCTTTTAAAGAAAAGGAAGTCAGAAGCCACTTAAGGTCTCAATACAAAGAGGTTAATGACGACGAAATAAAAGCTATAGAAAAACAAATTCAATTAAAAGAGCTTTTAAAAAATAAAACAAGCTAAGAACTGGAGACAATTAATGAGCAGAAAAAGAATGTCAGACAAATCACTCGTTAGTATAATCGACGAAGACGAACTTCAAGACGATGATACAACCGGTGATGATTTATTTAGCGAACCCGAAACTATTACAACAGACAGTATCGATGTTATCATCGGCAAATCCGGCTCGGTTGCAGCAGACGAAATTTATATGCAGTCATCTGATGATTTAGATGCTGATGATGAACAACAAATAGCAGTCCCCAGAGGTGTTTCTCTTGATGACCCTGTAAGAATGTATTTAAGAGAAATCGGACGTATAAAACTTTTAACTGCAGAAGAAGAAATTGACCTTGCAAGAAAAATTATACAAGGCGGCAACGTTGGAGCAGTGGCAAAAAGAAAACTCGTACAAGCAAACTTAAGACTCGTTGTTTCTATTGCAAAAAAATATGTAGGCAGAGGAATGTTGTTCCTTGATCTTATTCAAGAAGGAAACCTCGGTCTTATTCGTGCAGCTGAAAAATTTGACCACGAAAGAGGTTATAAATTTTCTACCTATGCTACATGGTGGATTCGTCAGGCTATCACAAGAGCTATTGCGGATCAGGCACGTACAATTCGTATCCCTGTTCACATGGTAGAAACAATTAACAAATTGAAAAAAGTTACAAGAAAACTTGCTCAAGAACTTTCAAGAAAACCGACCGAAGATGAACTCGCACAGGAAATGAATATTTCCATCTCAAAATTAAGAGAAATCATCAAGGTTGCACAAGAACCACTTTCTCTGGAAACACCTATAGGTAAAGAAGAAGACTCCAGACTGGGTGACTTTATCGAGGATAAAGACGCAGACGCACCTGTTAAAACAGTTGCTCACGAACTCTTAAGAGAAGATCTTGCAGAAGTTTTGAGCGGACTTTCTCCACGTGAAAGAGATGTTTTAAGATTGCGTTTCGGCATGGATGACGGCCGCCAGAGAACATTAGAAGAAGTTGGACAGCTCTTCGGTGTTACACGTGAACGTATCAGACAAATCGAAGCAAAAGCACTAAGAAAATTAAGACATCCAAACAGAAGCAAACGCTTAAGAGAATATGTAGAAGTTTAATTATAATAGAAAATATCAAAAACACCGGTTTGAACACCGGTGTTTTTTTTGCGCAAAAATATAAAAAATAAGTCGTATAAAAACTCAACATAATACGCGTAAAATGTCATGCCTTTCAAGC
>CALVAT010000145.1 GCA_944325565.1 Candidatus Gastranaerophilales bacterium | reverse complement strand
GTCCGCAACATCGTTGTCATTGAAGTCTACGTAAAATTCCGCTGCGTTTATAACTTTTAAAACCCTGTGGGTATCAGGTTTTGTATATGAAAAATACAAAATTATGACAAGAATTATCGCCAGAACAGCTATTGTAACAAGCTTTTTAATCATAATGACATTATAGTTTAAATTACATTTATGTAAAACAAAGTTAACTTAGTTTAATTTTTTGGCAAAACAAGCGTAATGTATTAACATTCTAATCATGAAGAAAAAAGTCTATGCATATATCCACACACACTGGGACAGAGAGTGGTACAGAGAGTACGAGGAGTTCAGGGTACGCTTGGTTGAGGTGTTTGATGATGTGCTCCGCAAACTCCAAACTCAGGAGCTCGATACCTTTTATTTTGACGGTCAGACAGCTGCGCTTGAAGATTATCTTGAAATAAAACCGCAAAATAGTGAACTTGTTAAAGACTTGATAAAGCAAAAAAGACTTTTTATCGGCCCGTATTATTGTTCGACAGATAGCTTTCTTGTCGACAGTGAATCCTTAATAAAGAATTTACAGATGGGGCTTGAGTATTCGAAACGTTTTGGATGTGAGGATTACATTGCCTACCACGCCGATACCTTCGGGCATAGCTGTTATATCCCTCAGATTATCAAATATTTTAATATACCTTATGCAATCTTCTGGCGGGGATTGGGAGAGCTGGAATCAGAGTTTTTATACAGAAATTTAAAATCCGTATATCTGATTCAGGGATATTTTCATGATTATTTCAGCCTGCAAGTCAGTATGGCTGACAAGGTAAAAATGCTTAAAAATACACTGGATAAAATAGCAAAATATTCGTCAGACATAATACTTCTTCCTCTGGGCGCAGACCATTTAGGCACACCCGACAATATAAAAGAACAGATAAATCAGGCTAATGCGCTGCTTGAGGATTATGAGATAATTTTATCCACTCCTTTTGAATATTTAAAACAAGTAGATAGCAATTTTAATAACAATTTTGATTGCGAATTTCGAGATACAAAAAGAAACTTTATTCTGCCCGGGGTATATTCTTCAAGAATAGATTTAAAGCAGCTGAATACAAAACATCAATGGAACATGTCAAGGTTTGTTCAACCCCTGCAGGCTGTAACAAGTTTTCTTGGTATTACCAAATCTTATCAACATGAAGTTGATTATATCTACAAACTTTTGATTAAAAACCATCCTCACGACAGCATATATGGCTGCAGTGTTGACAATGTACACAGGGAAAATTTAACAAGATTTTTAAAGGTACAGGAAGCCTCAAATGCAATTGTTAATTCAATTAAAAGGGATTTATACAAAACCGGTGAGGATATATCTGTTATAAATCTTTCGAATTTTAAACTAAACGGTGCGTTAAAAATCGTTGCGGAAAAATTGCCTAAAGAATATAACGCACAAAAAATCAAAAGTTTTAAAGCTTTCCCTCTTTTAAAAATGTATGATATCAATCAGGTGCCGGTCACTGAAGATTTTCAAACTTATAACGAATATCTTATTGACGTAAAAGATATTCCGCCGTTTAGCACAGCAACGATTGAACAAAACAATATTAATAAAAAATCCTCTTTAAAAATAACAGATACCTCTATTGAAAATGCTAAAACAGGCTTGTACATACAAAACGGAAAAATTATATTAAAAGATAAAACCAACAACAAAACGTACAAGAATTTTATAGGCTTTATTGACAGAGCTGATATAGGCGATAGCTATAATTTCGGTGCATTAAAGGGTGATAAGCCTGTATATGCAAAGCTTATTAGTTCTAAAATCAAACAGAATGGACATATTCAAAGTATTTTGCAACTGAAATTTGAAATTTCTATCCCTGCAAAATCTACAGTCAAAGGCAGAAGCAAAAAAGTAATAAAACATACTCTAAAACTCGATGCGATACTGCAGAACCAGAATGATTTTATAGAATTTAATTTAAATTGGGAGAATAAAAGCAGTGATCACATTTTACAGGTGTTATTTAATTTTGACAAACCTGTTAATAAAACATTGTCTGATGACCTTGCTGGATATGTTGAAAGAGAGTTTGACCCTGATTATGACATTTATGCTCACATCCCTGCACCGAGAGGCATTGAACTAAAGAACAACACAGCGCCGTTTCAAAAACTTTTGCATGTACAGGGCTGTGGCATAATTACAGAAGGGCTGCAGGAGTATGAGATTTCTAAAAACAATTTAATGCTGACTCTTTTAAGAGCAACCGGAACTATTTCTAACCCGAAAAATCCGTGCCGTGGCACACCTGCTGGCCCGCCTTTGCCAACGCCAGATTTGCAGCTGTTAGGTGAAAGAAACGCACGCTTTGCAATAACGTTTAAGGAAAATATTCAGGACTGCGAAAAGGATGTTGAAAAATTCTATGAAACCGCTGCTGTCGTTAGAGGAAATTTAGCATCTGCAACATTGTTTGATACAGGCAACGAAAATATTTTTGTAGCCACAATAAAAACAAATAACGAAGGCGATTTGATAATCAGATTTCTAAATAAATCTGATAAAAAACAGGAGCTTAAATTTCAAGCACAGTTAAAAAATTCAGGTATTTTTTATGCTGATGCAATGGAGAAAATAACGGAGCCTTATAAAAATTCTGTTATCGATGCGAATTCTTTTGTTGCTTTGATTTTGAAATCAGATGTTAAGGAAAAAATAGTTAAATTGTAATTTTTGCGTATTGTGCTGTATGAATTACGTTCTTAAAATAACTTAAAAAGCAAAAAATAATAAGACCAAAGCTGAAAATTAGCTTTGGTCTTTTAAATAAATGGTCGGAACGACAGGATTTGAACCTGCGACCCCTACCACCCCAAGGTAGTGCGCTACCAAGCTGCGCTACGTCCCGATATTTTATCTTGGTTTTATCGGGCTTGAGCGCACTACGTGCTACCTCTCGTTCGAAATGACATTTAGTCATTTCTCCCTCGGCAGAGTCAAGCTGCGCTACGTCCCGATATTTTATCTTGGTTTTATCGGGCTTGAGCGCACTACGCTTACCTCTCGCAAATAATTCACCGGATTATTTGCTCGGCAGTGTCTCTCGTTCGAAATGACATTTAGTCATTTCTCCCTCGGCAGAGTCAAGCTGCTTCCTCTCGCAAATATGACATTTAGTCATATTTGACTCGGCAGAGTGTCCCGATATTTTT
>CALVAT010000144.1 GCA_944325565.1 Candidatus Gastranaerophilales bacterium | reverse complement strand
AATGCTATCGTTGCTAACGCAACAGGTTGTTCTTCAATCTACTCAGGTACTTTCCCGACAATTCCTTACACAACAACAAAGGATGGCAGAGGACCGGCTTGGGCAAACTCATTGTTCGAAGACAACGCTGAGTTCGGCTTCGGTATGAGATTGGCAGTTGACCAGAACAGAGATACTTTAAAAACTTATGTTGAAAAAGTTCTCGAAAACGAAAAAACACCTGCTGACCTTAAAGAAGCTTTAACAGAAGCTATGTCACACTGGGATAACTCCAAAACTGACGAAGCTGTTGCAGCACAAAACAAAGTTAAAGCAGTGCTTGCAAAATATGCTGACGTTCAGTGCCCTGATTTAGCTAAAGTAAGAGAGTTAGAAGACTACTTTACAGATAAATCAGTTTGGATTATCGGTGGTGACGGCTGGGCTAACGATATCGGATACGGCGGTATTGACCACGTTCTTGCTCAAAACAAAAACGTTAACATCCTCGTACTCGATACAGAGGTTTACTCTAACACAGGCGGTCAGGCTTCTAAATCTACACCTACAGGTGCTGTTGCTAAATTTGCTACAGGCGGTAAACCGACATACAAGAAAAACATGGGCTTGATGAGCATGTCTTACGGCTACGTATATGTTGCATCAGTTGCTTTGGGTGCTGACAGAGCACAAACTCTTAAAGCATTCCAGGAAGCTGAAGCATACGACGGACCGTCTATCATCTTTGCTTATGCTCCTTGTATCGCTCACGGTATCGATATGAGCAAAACTCAAACAGAACAAAAACGTGCTGTTGAAGCAGGATACTATCCGTTATACAGATACAACCCTGCCAATGAACAACCGTTCACCTGGGATGCTAAAGATCCTAAAGGCAACTACCAAGAGTTCATCAGAAGTGAAGGACGTTACAAACAATTGTTAAAAACTAACCCTGAACACGCTGAAGCTCTTTATACACAGGCTGAATCAGATGCAGCTAAGAGAATGGCTGTATTCAAATCAGTCGGTGAATTGCTGAAGTAATATAAAAAACTTCTAAACCAAAGCAGGTATTCGTTTTAAGACGGATACCTGCTTTGTATATCTTTACATAACTTAAAAAAGCGTTTAAAATTTTGAAAATTGGGTATTTATAATATAAGAGACAAATTTAGGAGTTAAACATTAATGAAGAAAATTATTACTACCATTTCTATATTAACAATAGTATTTTTAGGTTCTGTAATACCTGTATTTTCCGCAAACCATTATCTTAATGAGTTGGATTCATATCACGTATGGAAACTAAACAAAAGAATAAGCGTATGGGTTCAGCCTTCGCCATACAGTCAGGATATATACACCGCCTTCAAAGAATGGATGGTCGCAGGTGGAGGCTGTATAAGATTTGTAGATGCAAATACTGAAAAAAACGCAGATATACGTGTATACTTTGTTAAAGACATACCGGATTCACCCAAAGCACAGGGCGTTACAACTTTTAGCACAGTCGGTAAATACATGACAAGAGCAACAATACGCATACAATACACCAATATTTTCAATCCCAAAATAAAAATATCAGACAAAAAAATCTATGGTGTTGCAATACACGAAATAGGCCACGCAATAGGGCTCAACGGCCATACTAAAGATTTAAATGATGTTATGTACCCGACAACAGAATTTACACGTATTGGCATACACCCGTCAGCAAGAGATGTTGCAACAGTAAGGACACTTTATTGTTCAGGAAGATAGAACTACTAAATTATTCTGTAAATCAAAGAGCCCCTGTTTCTTTGTTCATAAGAGTATGAGAACGCATCTTTCAGATATTCCTGTGCTGCTTCTATTTTGTCTGCATCATTTGCGTAAAGGGTTGCAACTACTTCCCCTTCCGCAACAGGTTCAGCACAGATTTTGTTAAGATATATTCCGGCCGAATAGTCTATAATATCGTGTTTCTTTTCACGTCCTGCCCCTAAAAGCTTGCAGGCATAAGCCGTCTTATACGCATCTACATTCCAGATAAAACCGTTTTGAGGCGACTTAATCTGGTAGGCGTAATTCGGCTGAGAAAAGAATCTGTAATTATCAATAACACTCGGGTTGCCGCCCTGTGAACGGATAAGCTGCCTGAAATACTCCAGCCCCTTGCCGGAAGTTACAGCTTCGTCAATTTTTTGATAAGCTTCATCTTTGTTTTGAGCTTTGCCGAGCGACGTCAGAGCAAGAGAAGCCATTTCATAAGTGAGTTCCTTAATATCAGGAGTCATTTTCCCTTTTAAAAACTCTATTGATTCAATAACTTCAATAGCATTGCCTACTGCTCTGCCAAGAGGCTGTTCCATAGATGTAATAACTGCATGAAACTTTTTGCCCAGCATATCAGCTATGTTAACCATCCATTGAGCAAGCTCTGCAGCTTCCTCAGGAGTTTTTAAAAACGCTCCTGAGCCGTATTTTACATCGAGTACTACATAATCTGCACCTGAGGCAATTTTTTTAGAAACAACAGAAGATGCTATTAACGGTATGGAATCAACGGTTGCTGTAACGTCACGCAAAGCATATAGCCTTCCATCGGCCGGCGTAAGCCTTTTTGTCTGAGCACCTATTGCCAGACCAACATCTTTTACTTTTTGTATAAGCTCATCAATCTCCAAATTAGTTTTAAACCCCGGTATAGATTCCAATTTGTCGATTGTGCCGCCTGTGTGTCCAAGACCTCTACCGGAAAGTTTTGCAATAGGTATTCCGCAAGCAGCAAGTAATGGTATTAAAATAAGAGTAATTTTATCGCCGACACCACCTGTTGAATGCTTGTCCAGTACTTTCTCGCCGTGCTGACAAATTGGAGAAAGGTCTATAACATCGCCGGAGCTAATTATTTCCTGAGTAAGATATGTAGTTTCTTGCAGAGTCATGCCTTTAAAATATACAGCCATAAGCCATGCTGAAATCTGATAGTCCTCTGCCATACCGCTCATCAGTGAACTTATGATAAAATTCATTTCCTCTTTAGTATGTTCACCGCCGCGTTTTTTCTTTTCTATTAAATCAACGAATCTCAAAACTTAAATCCTTACTTAGCTTTTACCAGACATACTTTCAGGATAGCACAAATTAAAAATAAAGGCTTGTTTGTAAAGTTTGCCAGAATATAAAAAAATCCGTATAATAAATCTGTTCTGATACAATGTTCGAGAAAAATTCGTGATAAGGCTCTGCCGAACAAAAGCAGCCAGTGGCTGGTTTTGTGAGAGGTAAGCGAC
>CALVAT010000143.1 GCA_944325565.1 Candidatus Gastranaerophilales bacterium | reverse complement strand
GAGGATATAAACAAAATACTGGCTAAATCATCAGAGGAACAAATCCGTAACTTTTACAGGATATTGATAAACCTGTAATGGCTTTATTGGAGTTAATTTGCTATGAAACCCAAAATATCAGTAGTAATTTTAAATGATGCTATATCCACAGTTGGTGGAGCAATCACTGCTTTTTATAATATTACGGATATTCTTGCAAAAGAAAATGATGTGACTGCTTTTTATTATGGGCGCAAGACAGATTGTCAAGATAAAATTCTTGATAACGGTGTTGAGTTGATAAATTTGTATAATCCTCATAATAAGGATTTAAAGCAGATTTTTAAGGCTATGATAAATGAAATCAATCCAGAAATATTGATTTTCTTTTATCCGAGAGATGTAAAAAAACTTATGAATAAAGGGGATTTTGGCAGTATTAAAAAAATTTTGCTAAATCGCTCCAGACCTGATTTTTATAAAGATTATTCTCAAATAAAAGAGATAATAAAAGATTTTGATGCTTTGCAGGTTTTTTTCGACTCTTACAAAAAATTATGCAAACCATACTATCAAGGTTATATAACAACCATTGAAAACAGTATTGCGAACAGAAAAAATAAAGTCGATTTATCAAATGAAAAGAAGAATATTATATATCTTTCACGTATAGATGTATGGAAGGGTGCGGATATTCTTATTGAGGCGTTTAAAAAGGTTGTGTTAAAGTATCCGGATTGGCGGGTGCAAATATATGGTAATATTGAGCCGAAACAATATGCAAAACATCTTCAAAATTTGATTGTAAGATATAATTTGCAAAAAAATGTTTTTTTGATGGGGGTTACCAAAAATATAGAAAAGGCCTTTCTGGGAGCGGATTTTTGTGTTTTTCCCAGTTATTTTGAAGGTTTTCCTAATGGGTTGGCTGAGGCGCAATCTTACGGGCTGCCCTCTGTTGGATTTAATGGATGTTCTGGTGTTAATGAATTAATTATCGACGGATACAACGGTATGTTAGTTGAAGATAATGCTGATGACCTAGCCGGTGCAATGATTTCAATGATAGAGAATAAAGAACAACGAATGAGAATGGGGAACAATACACTTTTGTCCAATAAAAAATATTCTCAAGCAATAATAGAGCAAAAGTGGCAAAAACTTATATGTGATGTGACGGGAAACAATGTGATTCGCAGCGACATTAAAGAATTGGAAAGTGACGTTTACATATTTCCTATGTATAAAATTCAGGAAATGAAATTTCAACAAACTGTCCTTTCGTTCTGGAAACGAATGTTTTCTTTAAATTTTACTGATAGAAAAATGATTATTTACATTTTAGGACTGAGAATAGAGGGCAGATTATGAAAACGTTAAAAAAAATAAATGTTGGTATTGTCGGTTGCGGCTTTGTCGGCGGTGCGTTGAAACGCTGGCTTGAAGAACACAATCCTGATGTTGATATAAAGATTTCTGATCCGTATAAAGGATATAATGACGATCTTTCAGAATGCGATGCTATTTTTATAAGTATTCATATTCCTACGGAAAAAGACGGAACTCAGGATTTAGCTGTATTGACTGATATTATAAAAAATTTGCCTGATAAACCTATATTTGTCAGGACAACCATTTTACCGGGGACAAGTGATAAGCTTAGTAAAATTTGTAATCGTTCTGTGCATTTTATGCCGGAATTTTTGACAGAGCGCACTGCGTATCAAGATTTTTGTTCTCAGCCTATGATTTTTACATCGGATGTTGAATTGTTAGAGAAGATTTTTGTAAATAAAAAACATATTATAATGTCATCGGTTGAAGCTGAAATAACAAAATATACACATAATGTATTCGGAGCTTTGAAAGTTACTTATTTTAATGGTATTTATAAACTCTGTGAAAAGTTTGAGGCAAATTATAGAAATATTCAACAGGGTATTCTACTGAGCGGATATATTAATGCTCCACATACACAGGTTCCGGGGCCGGATGGTCAATTTGGATACGGTGGAAAGTGTTTTCCGAAAGATGTAAATGCTCTTTGTAAGATGACAGAGGGAATGCCTTTACACAAATTGTTAAAAGAACTAAAAGCTCTTAATATTGAATTTAGAGGAAAGGATGAATAGTGAAAAAAATATTAGTTACCGGTACAGCGGGATTTATTGGCTTTTTTGTTGCTAAACAATTGTGCGAAAAAGGTTATTCTGTTATCGGGGTTGATAATGTTAACGATTATTATGATGTTAATTTGAAAGAGGCACGGCTCAAAAATTTGCATAAATTTGAAAACTTTATAGAAGAACGTGTCGATATTGCAGACAAAGAAAAAATGTTGCAAATTTTTTCAAATTATAAACCGCAGCGTGTATTAAACCTTGCTGCACAAGCGGGTGTTAGATATAGTTTTGAAAATCCGCATGCATATACACATTCTAATATTGAGGGCTTTTTAAATATTTTAGAGGGGTGTCGACATAATGAAGTAGAACATCTTGTATTCGCATCTACTGCTTCTGTGTATGGTGCAAACACTAAGATGCCATGGGACGAAACTGATGGTTGTAATCATCAATTGAGTCTTTATGCTGCTACTAAAAAGGCAAATGAAGTTATGGCACATTCTTATGCTTATTTGTTTAATATAAAAACAACCGGTTTAAGATTTTTTAATGCCTATGGCCCTTGGGGTAGACCTGATATGGCTTTATTTATATTTGTTAAAAATATAATAGAAGGAAAAACTATTAATGTTTTTAATAATGGTAATATGGTGCGTGATTTTACATATGTAGAAGATATTGCACAGGGGGTTATAAAAGTTTTGCTTGGCACTCCTCCTGAAAAAGATTTGGAGTGGAAACAAAATGTACCGTCCCCTGATCCGTCAAGAAGCGGAGTTGCTCCTTTTAAAATATATAATATAGGAAATTCTAAACCTGTCGAGTTAATGCGTTATATCGAAATAATGGAGCAAGAAATAGGTAAAAAGGCTCTCATTAACTTTATGCCTATACAACCGGGGGAAATTGTTAAATCAGAAGCAGACAATAACTCATTGTATGAAGATTATGACTTTAAGCCTAAAACAAATGTAGAAGAAGGTGTGAGAAACTTTGTAAAATGGTATAGAGAGTTTTATAAAGTTTAATTAAAATTGTTATATGCGTAATAATCCCTAAAATAAAGGGCTTGTGTCTGATAATTTTATTAATAATATAAGTCATTCTTTATATATGAACTTTTTAGTGATAAACGGACATAGATACTACCCGTTTTCTGAAGGTAGATTAAACAGAACTCTTTTTGAA
>CALVAT010000142.1 GCA_944325565.1 Candidatus Gastranaerophilales bacterium | reverse complement strand
GGTTATAAAGAGAATGACCCTATGGGGGGATATGATATGTATTCTTCTTCAAAGGGGTGTGTAGAGATTATGTCATCTTCCTTTAGACGATCTTTCTTGAGTGATGAAAACGCTTTTGCTCTTGCTACTGCACGTGCAGGGAATGTAATAGGCGGCGGTGATTGGGCACAGGACAGGCTTATTCCGGATTGTATAAAAGCGATTAACAATAATATTCCTATCGAAATTCGCAATCCTGCGGCTGTACGCCCTTGGCAGCATGTTTTGGAACCTTTGAGCGGGTATTTGCTTTTAGGACAAAAACTTTTTGAATACGGTCAATTGTATGCCGGTGGCTATAATTTTGGCCCTGCTCAGCAGGCTGTTTTGACAGTGGCTGATGTTGCGAAAAAGGTTGTTGAGAACTACGCTAAAGGAAGTGTGATTGTCGGAGAAAAGAATCCACTGCATGAAGCGGGGTTGTTAATGCTTGATATTACAAAAGCAAAAGAAAAGTTAGGCTGGACACCTTCTTTGGACGCTGATACTGCAATTAAAAATACTGTTGACTGGTACAGTCGTTTTTATAATAACGGGTTAATGTACGATTATACAATTGAGCAAATTACGGATTATCAAAATCTTTGCGGAGAAAAATACTAATGACTGACAGAGAATTGGAACTTAGAAATAAAGTAAAAGCTGCAGCAAAAGAATATTTTGAGGCCATATTAGGCGGTAGACGAAAATTTGATTATATTCCTGCTTCAGGTAAGCTGCTCGGGATAGAAGAGCTGGAAAATATGATTGATGCTTCACTTGATATGTGGCTTACTGCAGGGCGTTTTAACAGAGAGTTTGAAACAAAGTTTGCTCAATATTTAGGAGTAAAATATTCTTTGTCGGTTAATTCCGGCTCCAGTGCAAATCTTCTTGCTTTGTCGGCGTTAACTTCTCACAAACTTGCAGAAAGGGCATTAAAGAAAGGTGATGAGGTTATTACTGTCGCTGCCGGATTTCCTACTACTGTTAATCCAATAATACAAAACGGGCTGGTTCCTGTTTTTGTGGACTGCAAGATAGGAACTTATAATATAGATGCTGATAAAATAGAAGAAGCGCTTTCTCCAAAAACCAGAGCCGTGTTTATTGCTCATACTCTGGGTAATATGTTTGATATGGACAGAGTGAAAGCGATTTGTGAAAAGCATAATCTCTGGCTTATAGAGGATTCCTGTGATGCATTGGGCGCGGAATACAACGGAAAAAAAGCAGGGACAATCGGAGATATAGGTACTTTTAGTTTTTATCCTGCTCATCATTTAACTATGGGAGAAGGCGGGGCTGTTGTTACTAACAATCCTGAATTATATAAAATATTAATGTCATTCAGAGATTGGGGGCGTGATTGCTGCTGTCCACCGGGTAAGGACGGAGTGTGCGGAAAAAGATTTTCCCAGCAGCTTGGCAATCTGCCGTTTGGTTATGATCACAAGTACACTTATTCCCATACGGGGTACAACCTTAAAATTACGGACTGGCAGGCTGCTATTGGATGCGCACAAATAGACAAGCTCGATGAATTCCTAAAAATAAGAGAAAAAAATGCAAAGTATCTCACAAAAAAGTTGGCTGATTTGGCTAAATATTTGATATTGCCGGAAATTGAAAATGGTTGCAAACCAGCGTGGTTCGGGTATTTAATATCAGTTAGGGAAAATTCTCCTTTTAGCAAGCAGGAGCTGGTGGAATATCTCGAAAGAAACAATATTGGCACTAGACAGCTTTTTGCCGGCAATATTTTGCGTCAGCCGATGATTGTGGAAAATAATATACCGTTGAGAATAGGTTCTGGAGATTTAATTTTTTCAAAAGATTTAACTCAAGAACATTACAGGCTTTTGCCAAATACTGAGTTTATTATGAATAATACATTCTGGGTTGGGGTTTTCCCTGCTTTAAGCGAAAACGAACTTGATAGAACTAGCAACGTAATACATGATTTTGTAAACAAAAAAGCTCTCTGATTTAGAGAGCTTTTTTATAACTTGATATTTTTTAGCAGCATACGGTTTCTTTGTTTTGTGTTTGCTTGCCAACACAGGTATATTCAAAACCTCGCTGAATAAGCCTTTTGGCATCATACTGATTTCTACCGTCAAAGATTACCGGTGTTTTTAGAAGGTCTTTGATTCTGTCAAAATCAGGACGTCTGAATTCGTTCCATTCTGTTAAAAGAAGCAATGCATCTGCATCTTTTAGTGCTTCATAAGAAGATTTTGCATAAGTTATTTTGTTTCCGAATATCATTTCAGCACAATCAAAAGCTTTAGGGTCATAAGCTTGAACCTTTGCTCCTCTTTCTAAAAGTGCATTGATGATAGTGATAGCCGGAGCTTCTCTCATATCGTTTGTTTTTGGTTTGAAGGCAAGCCCCCATACCGCAAAAGTTTTGCCTGTGAGGTTTTCTCCGAATCTTTTAATAATTTTATCAATAAATATTTGTCTTTGGAGTTTGTTAACTTTGTCTGCAGATTCTAAAAGCTGGTAATCACAGCCAAAGTCTTTTGCTGTTTTTAAAAGCGCTTTGACGTCTTTTGGAAAACAGCTTCCGCCGTATCCGAGCCCAGGGAACAAGAACTGTGAACCGATACGTTTATCGGAGCACATACCGATTCTTACCATTTCAGCGTCAGCGCCGACTTTTTCACAAATATTGGCTATTTCATTTGCGTAAGAAATTTTTACAGCCAGGAATGAGTTAGCCGCATATTTAGTCATTTCAGCGGATTTTACATCCATTATTATAACTGGGTTTCCGGTTCTCAAAAACGGTGCATATAATTCCTGCATGATTTCAGTAGCTCTGTGAGAGTTTGAGCCGATTACGACTCTGTCTGGCTTTAAGAAGTCATCAACAGCTGCGCCCTGTTTTAAGAATTCAGGGTTAGAGACAACATCGAATTCTTCATTTGTCTGCGCTTTAATTATTTCTGTGACTTTTTCCGCTGTGCCTACCGGAACGGTGGATTTGTCAATAATAACTTTGTATCCGTTTAAAGCTTTACCTATGGATTTTGCAACATCGTAAACGTATTGCAAATCAGCAGAACCGTCTTCGCCCTGTGGTGTCCCTACTGCAATAAAGCAAACAAGAGATTTTTTTACGGCAGAGTCTAAGTCGCTTGTGAAAGACAGTCTGTTTTCAGAAACGTTAACTTTAATGAGTTCTTCCAATCCGGGTTCGTATATAGGTATAATTCCCTGTTCCAGTTTCGCAAGTTTGTCAGTATCTTTGTCGACGCAAATAACGTCGTTGCCCATTTCAGCCAGGCATGTGCCTGCAACCAAACCCACGTAACCTGTTCCTATAACGCATATTTTCATGT
>CALVAT010000141.1 GCA_944325565.1 Candidatus Gastranaerophilales bacterium | reverse complement strand
GATACTTTGTATCTCACTTAGGCTGACTCCATTCAAAACTTGACATTTAGTCAACTTTTGCACGGAGTCCTTGCTTCCCTCAGAATGACGATGGTGTACTTGTCATCCTGGCGGATTTCCGGACGGGCGCCGTGTGAACGGAAGTGAACCCAGCCCGGGGAGCGAGCAGATTGAGCATACTAAGACAGAATGTCTTTATGCGAAACTCTGTGAGCGTGAAGGAAATCCAAGACAACTTGTTTCAGGATCTTACCAGCCTAGTGATTCCATACCCGACTGGTCAGATTCTGAACACACCCAATCATCGCATGACCGTAACGACGGGCGCTTCAGAATGACAACTGCACGTCATCCTGAGGCTTTAGCCGAAGGATCTACGTGTTTCAAAAGATTCTTCGGTCGTTTCACTCCCTCAGAATGACGATTTGATGTGTCATCCTGAGGAGCGAAGCGAGCTCAGGATCTTACCCGAAAAGACGCCATCCAAGAACGTTGGTCAGATTCTGAACAGACCTGATTATCGCAAAGCCGCAAAGATTATCGCTTCAGAATGACAACTACGCCTCCCTCAAAATTACGAATAATATTGTGCGGGTATGCGCGACCTGCGGCTTTATATAACTGGAGTATTAGTAAATAACCTTTAAAGATATTAACCAGATGGTCAATATCTTTTTGTAAAATCTTAAATCCCGTGATTGATGTTTTTCACATGTCGAATACGTATGATTTATATGTAAACAATGTTGAGTAACCCTTGGGAGTATTGGGAAATAATGAGAGGTATCGTAAAATTTACTACTAAGTTGTCTATCGCGGGACTTTTGGTGTTGATGGGGATGTCAGCTGTTTTTGCTAACACACTTTCCGAAATTCAAATCAATGCTGAGGACTCAGGTTATGGAATAGTTTTAAAAACTGATGAAACAGCACAGATGAAAAAAACTGTTTCGACAGATAATAATAAGTTGACTATTCAATTAAAAGATGTTGAAGTATCTGAGGATTTGAATACGGTATACAACAACGTTGCTAATCTTGAAAATGTTACGGTTGCTCCGGCCGGCAAGGGTGATATAAAAATTATTTTTACTGGTGATGGCATTGCTGACAGCAAAGTCTATTTTGAAAATTCACAGGCGTCTGTTGCTCCGCTGGTTTCTTCTTCAACAGGCGAATCTATACAGCTTAGCGCTCCTGTTTCCAGCTATACACCTGTTTATAATCAGGAATCAATGTTAGAAGAGGTACAAGACGACCAAACAGCTAACCCGCAGGTTAATGAAGTGTTGACTCAAATGCATGTTTCAAGAGAAATGCTCGTGAATACAAAAAGTTTTTTGAAAAAAGTTGTAAATAAAGCAACATCCGGAGATATTAATCTAATTACAATTTTGGGCGTAATTTTTATTATTGCTTCAATGATGTTCAGACCTAAGAAAAAAGCACCGCAACAAAGACAGCAAAGTTTAAGCGAATTGCTTGCCAAACCGAAAACTTCTGATCGTATGGAAAGAGAAATTGCTTTGAATAGAAGAATGGCAGACAATATGGCTTTGTCAAGACCGGATGGCCTTGGGGCAGTCAATCCTGTTAATGCGGGCTATGGTATAAAGGCTTATCAAAATAGTCAAAAAAATCCTTATACAACAAATATTGAACCTTCAGGAATTTCAGGTATTCCAAGACGCAAACCGCTGCATACACAGCCTGCTGCTGTGAAACCTCAGCACAGAGATATTATAAGACAATCTGTTGCTCCTATAAAAACACAACCTGTAATGAATCAGCCTGTGTCTGTTTCACCGGCAGCAACAAAACCTAGAACAATTAACGTTCCTAAAACTTCTGCTGTTAAATCAACTCCTTCTGATTTGGACAGTGTAAAGTTTTTGGAATCTATTACAAAAATCTATGAAAAAAACGGAAGAGCTGATCTTGCCAAAGGTTTAAAAGAAAATTTAAGAAAGGCTCAGGCTCAAACACAGAGGAGAGCTTTTTAACAAACAACCATGAGAGAGAGAAAATTTAAATAGACGATACTCAACAATATACACGAGGCATTTTGCCTCTTTTTTTTTGTCTTATCCCCCAACAGAGGGATATTTTGGCGGGGTTATATTTTTGAATTGTGATTTATGTTTTAATAAAGAAATAGAATTAAAGGAGTTTACTTGAGCGAAATAGGTTCAAAACAGTATCTTTGTATCTTTGGCGGCGGAGCAATAAGAGGGCTTGCTTATCTCGGTGCATTGCGTGCAATGAGAGAAATCGGGATAAACATTAAATCGTTTGCCGGTTCTTCTGTCGGAGCGGTTTTTGCTGCTTATGCGTCTTTGGATTATACATTTGAAGAGTTTGAAGAAATTTTTAAAGAGGTTAATTTTGATCTTTTTAGGGATGTCCGTCTTGATTTGACAAGAAAGTTTGCAATAAGCAAGGGTGAGCATTTTTTAGACTGGATTCGTACAGGGATTGAAAAAAAATTCTATGGTGATAAATACGAAAAGGGTAAAAACAAGCCCGTAACTTTTAAAGATATTGATAAGGACTTTTTTGTAATAACAACAAATATAAATGGCTGTAATCCGTATGTTTTTTCCAAGTATACTACACCTGATTTTGAGGTGGCTCAGGCAGTGAGAATTTCAACATCGTTGCCGGGGCTTTTAGAGCCGTTTGAGTTTGAAAATAATGTTTTGATAGATGGCGATATTATGAAAAGCTGGCCAATGTGGCGCATTTGCGATATTTTGTGCCCTAAGGACTGCCGTGTGATAGAATTCAGACTCGAAGGTGCAAAATGCTGGCCTGATGTGAAAAATTCCGTGGAATATTTAAACGCTGTTTTTGCTACTATGTCCAATTTTGCTACGGAATACATTATGCAGACATATCAGCCAAAAGATAAATTTGATTACATAAAAATAGATACAGACCATATTTTGCCGGTGCAGTTTACCTTGCCTCAGGCCGAAAGAGATAAGCTTGTTGAAATAGGTTATTATACTACTCTTGAGTATTTAAAAAAGACTCTGCCTCAAAAGAAAAAAGAGTTGTTGCCAAGATATACGGTTATTTTAGATCATTTGATAAAGATTAAAAATGCACTTGCTTTGAACAGAATTCTGAGAGCAAAATCTCAGGTATGCGATTTGTTTATATATCTTTGCGAGGCCAAAAGATACATAGATTCTTCAATTTATGATTCAGCAGTGAATTTTAAGAATTATTTCTTTTCGCATATAACAGAGAGTTTTTTCTGGAAAAAAACTGAGCTTAAGGATGCAAGAGAAGTCGAATTTTATTTGAATAATCTCTATAACGATGTGCTGGAACGCTGTATGGAGCTGGAAGATTACATAAAAGAATTTGGATAGT
>CALVAT010000140.1 GCA_944325565.1 Candidatus Gastranaerophilales bacterium | reverse complement strand
CCTTTGCCCGTTTGTACAGCTCCTATAGTTGCGCCTGCCGCAACAAGAAACGGTGTGGCGGCTCCGCCTGTGGCAACTGTTAAAGCTACTGCTCCAGCCGCAACAGCTGCAGTGGTGAGAGTACGTTTTATGCTAAATTTACCGTCATCATCACAAACCATTCCTTTAAAGAAATTGCCCACTCCTTTAAAGAAATTTTTAGCTTTTTGACCGGCGCTTATTTTTCCGTCATCCTTGCCATCGCCGTTAAGCTCCTGAGGCGCCGCAGAGGTTTGCTGTTCATTAGTAGTTTGTATGGTATCAACGGGAGCCTGTGCAGCAGTAGCGGAAGAGGCTGCCGCCGTAGTTTGCGTTGTTTGATTTGTCGACTGATTTTGAGCGGCATTCTGCTGCTGGAACATTTGCATTGTTTTTTCATATTGCGCCTGCTGCATTTGTTGAGCCTGCTGCATGGATTGTAACAGGTACGCCCAGTATAGTCCGTTTTGATAATTAGACGGTATGCCCGAGTAAAAACTCATTCCGTATCCCATGTAATACCTTTCTCTAAAAAATTAAATTCCCGTGTGTATATAAATATCCCTCATTTAAATAAAGTTTTTTTGAGAAAAAAAATTGACAGGAATCCACGATATGTTAAGTAATGTTACAAACCAGAGTAAGACTAAAAAAATCATACATTTAAAGCGTTAACAGAAGAAACATTAACGTTAAAATAAAATTATGGCGAAAATATCTGTAGTAATACCCGTATATAACGTTGAAGAATATCTTGATGTATGTCTGGACACTGTTATTATGCAGACATTTAAGGATTTTGAGGTTGTTTGTGTGAACGACGGTTCAACGGATTCCAGCGGGGATATTCTCGAAAAATACGCAGAGTTCGATAAAAGAATAAAAGTAATACACCAGAAAAATCTCGGGCTTTCCGGAGCCAGAAATACAGGTGTATCGGCTGCAAACGGGAAATATGTGACTTTTGTTGACTCGGATGATTTTATTTCGCCGTTAATGCTGGAAAAACTTCACCAGAATATCGAAGAAAATAAAAGCGATTTTGTATTCTGCAATTTATGTCTTGCAAGAACAGATTCTTCAAAACCGGAAGTATGGGATTTTGTAGACAAAGAAAGATTCTTTAAATACGTTAAAAAAAATTATTTTTGCGAAGAAGATGTTCCGCCCGAAGTATATTTTGATATGCACGTAAGCGCCTATGCAAAACTGTATAGATACGATTTTATAAAAGATTTCAAATTTCCGCAGGGCCTGATTTTTGAAGACGTTCCTTATTTTGCCCAATGTTATCTAAGCGCAAAAAGAATATCTTTTGATTTTAGCCCGTATTATTTTTACAGAGTTTTTAGAGAAGGGTCGATTATCTCCAGCGCAGATAAAAGATTTACAGATATATTCGAAATCCAGCAGCTCAGAAACGCCATCTTTAAAAAACTCGGCAAATATGAAAAATACAAGACCAATATAATGATAGTGCAGATAAAAGACCTGATTCAAAAAATTTCAGTCACGCAGGGAAGCATACAGGAGCAAATGTTTACCCTTCTAAAAAAATATTACGGTGATATAGACTTTTCCGTTTTTAATCAGGAGCAGCTGCAAAAGGAAAAAACATATCAGTTTTTAAGGATGATTTTAAACCTCAACTATCCGGAGTTCAAAAAAATCATGGATTCTCTCTTAAAGCAGGGGGCAGCAATGCAGGCAAAATCACAGGGAGGAAAGAATGCCTAAGATTTCAGTTATCATACCGGTCTATAACTGCGAAAAATACCTGCCAATGTGTCTGGATTCCATTATTTTGCAAACCTATGACAATCTGGAAATAATCTGTGTTGACGATGGTTCAAAAGACAAATCACTAAAAGTGCTGAAAAAATACGCACAAAAAGATGCGAGAATAAAAATAATTACACAAAAAAATCAGGGACAGAGCGCAGCAAGAAACGAAGGTATGAAACACGCCACAGGAGATTATATATCCTTCATAGATGCAGATGACTGGGTATCTCTTTCGCTGTACCAAAAATTTGTAAGAAGGTATAAAAAAGCCAAGCGCGAGATTGATATCTTTCTCTTTAATGCCTGCAGCTACACGCAAAAGCCAAAGTCCGTTTATCTGTCAAAGTTTTTTGAAATAACAGAATGGAAAAATTTTCAGAATCCTGATTACATACACATTTTTGACGACTGCATGAACCCGTTCAGCGGCAATATGTCAGCAACCAATAAAATATACAGAAAAGACTTTCTTATAGAAAACAATCTGGATTTTTGTAATGGATTGATATTCGAAGATCAGCTGTTCTATCTTCAATCCTTCCTTTGTGCAAAATCTATACTCCTTAACAACGATCCTATGTATATGTACCGCCGCCAGAACACCTCTTCAACAATGCACTCTATCGGCAATAAAGTTTTCGATATATTTAAAATAATCAACAAAATGGAATCCTTTTTGAAAAAAACAAACAACTATGAAGAATACAAATACGCTTTTCTCCAGCACAAATACACACAGTATTCCTTCCTGTTTTTTGAAACACCATTTTTCAAAAGAGAAAGATTCTACGACGAAATGAAAGCACGTCTTTTAATGACAAAAGAAGAAAAATTCGACAAAAATATCTGCAAAAAACTTGTGGGATACGATATTTTTGAAAGCATTCTAGAGCTTGACCAGCGTAGTTTTTATCAAAAATATAAAGATAGACGAATATAATTTTTGTTGTTTTAGATGCCCGCCTTATCTGTGGCGGCTTACACGTCCTGCCTTTTTTCACGTATTTGTCAGGTTTATTATTACGGACACATCGATAAATCAAACCGGACGGAAATGGATCTTATTAGTTTTCCTCACTGACTATTTGTTACAAAATACATTTATACAATTGAGATTTATAACAATCTTTGTTATTATATAGGCATATATTGTTATAAATGAGGTATTTGATGAACATATCTTTAACACCTACATTAGAAAAATTTGTACAGGATAAAGTTGCATCCGGATTATATAATTCTGTCAGTGAAGTCATTAGAGAAGCATTAAGAATGATGGCTGCTAAGGATAAAATATCTCAAGACAGAATTGCGCAGTTAAATAAAGAGATTCAAGAAGGTTTGAATGATACAGTAATTTTGGATGGACATTCAGCCATGGAAAAATTGACTAAAAAATATGAATGATTTAGAACTTGAAATTACAAGTAAAGCATATAATGACCTTGAAATAATTTTGGATTATATTGCTAAAGATAATAAAACTGCTGCAACAAAATTGGTGAGATTATTACACAAAACATTTAAAACTTTGTGCAAACATCCATATCTTGGAAAATCAAGAGAAGATTTTACATATTTAGATGTTAAATTTTATATTGTGAAAAAGAATTATTTAGTTATATATAGAATAATTGATAATAAAACTTTAAGGATATTAAGAGTTCTAACGACTTATCAGGATATCTGTTCTATATTATAGAACTCA
>CALVAT010000139.1 GCA_944325565.1 Candidatus Gastranaerophilales bacterium | reverse complement strand
GTCATCCTGAGGCTTTAGCCGAAGGATCTAAGTATCTCAAAAGATTCTTCGGTCGTTTCACTCCCTCAGAATGACGAAAAGAGTAACTCAGAATGACAACTAATGTTGGGCGGGTATGACAGACCTGCATACTTCAGCATAATCTATTCTATGCAAAGTATTATACTGTTGTCTCTTGATTAATAATTTTAAAGTGCTTTAATAATCATGCAAATGCAAATCATTTGCATTAACTGTTTTGATTAAATTTTTATTAAAAAGGATATGTAAAATGCCAGTATTACCTGTTTCAGCTTTTAAATCCGGTGCTAAAGTTTTTGGAAAATATCTTGATCAGCCGGCTCTTGTGGAAAAATTGTATAATGTGATGCCTGCTGTTTTAACCGGAACGGCTGCAGCGTATGGAACATACGATACTTTACAGGCTCCTGAGAATCAACGCAAAAAACGTGCGGTGAAAAATGCCTCTGTTTTAGGTTTTACTGTTGCTTCTGCGCTGCTTGCGACCAGAGGTTTGAAAATGGGCGGCAAGCAGATTTTTGAGGGGATAATAGAACTTCCTGAATTAGATAAAGAGGGCATTGCGCATGTTCTGGCGAAACCCTTGAGTCAAAAAGCAAAACAACTTGTTGAAAAAGTTAATGATGAAAAAATTCTTAAATTTAGTGAAGTAAAAGAACTTATGAAGGACTTTAGTGAAAATTTTAAGGACGAAAAACTCATTTCAAAAGTTATTCCTGATGCGGAAAGCGAAGCTCCGTTTGCCGACCTTTTAAAATTATCGTGGCTAGGACTTATACCTGTTCTTGGCGGTATAACAGGCGGAGTTGTCGGTGACAAGCTGGTTAAAGACGATTGGAAAAAACAATTCCCTGATAAAGTTAAAGAAGGAACGTATCAGTATCTCAACAATATTGCACTTTGTAATGTCGGCGCCGGAATGGGGGCTCTGGCTATGAATGCTTTTGATGTAAAGTCTAAAACTGCTAGATTTGTTGCAATGCTTACGGGCGTTTTGGGTGTTGGGCTTGTTGCAGGTAATGCTATTGCGAATTTTATTGGCAAAAACTGTATAAATCCGTTGTTTGATAAAAATAAAAAACAGGAACACAAATCTTTTCGTGATATGGTTAAGAATTTAAATTCAGAAAGACATCCGGAAGCTTTGGATGTTAGCTTGCATCTTGATGATGTTGCATCTGTCGGATTTGTGTCCGGTTTGAAATGGATAGGCCCTATTTTACCGGTGTTGTATTCTGTTTCGGCTTATCGTGCCGGTATCGGATATCGTAATGGTGTACATCAGCAGGGGACGCAACAAAAGACAGTTGATGCCCGCTAAAACTCTTGTATAGCATAAAGTTTATAAAAGTATTAAGTTTTTTAAACAAAAGTATAAATTTTGGCGTTTTGCTATAAAGTTTTTGTTCTGTCATGCCGATAATAAATATACGGAAGTTAATAGGATACAGCCATGACAAAAGAGAACTATAATAAATCAGAAGAAAACGGAGTATCGGTCTTTTCAAGAAGTGCAGAGCTGTTAGGCGACGATCCGTTAGAGGAAATTTTTGCGCTTAATTTGGGAGATTTTTTAACAGAACATTTGATATCCGAAGAACTTGCTCAAAAAATTAAACAACACGATTCTAAAGACAAAGCAGAGAGTTTGAAAAAACAATTAAAAGAACTGATTTCTATTTATTCTATAAACAATACTCTGAGCGTTCTCGGCTTTACTAACAAAGAAGATTATGTGATTTATAACTCAATTGCAAAAACAATTGTACAAATGATTGATGCAAAAGAGTGCCATATCTTTCTTGCAAACGAGTATGCAACAGGTATGGAAAATGATTCAACGGGTATTGTACTTGTCGGTTCATCAGTTGACCCTGATGAAGTTATAGATTGTGACAATCCGGAGCTTATACATATTTCTATGCACTATGGCTCTGAAAATGCCGGTGTGATTATGATTTTGCCGCAGAAAGGCAAGACTATATCTGATGAGTTTATAAAACTTATAAAAGTTACCTCTCGACTTTTTGCAATATCAATGATTCTTCAAAAGCTTACTGATGAAACAGCAAGAGCCATGGAAGATTCGCTGGTAACAAGTGCAGAGCTTCAACATTATCGTGCAGAGTTGACTGCTGTAATAGGTGATCTTGGTGCAGAACAGCAAAATTTTGTTGAAATGCTTGCGAAAGCTGTAGACGCCAAGAGCGAGTATCATAACAACCATTCTCAACATGTTGCGGATATGGCTAAGATGTTGTGTGAATATCTTGGTTTGAATGAGAAAACAAAGGATTTGATTTATTATGCAGGTCTTTTGCAGAATATCGGAAAGATTACTCTGCCAGAAGAACTGTTTAACAAAAAAGAAAAGCTTTCAAAAGAAGATTGGGAAGCTTTGCAAAATCATCCGAATATTGGTGTTAGCCTGCTTATGAGTATTAATTTCTTATCAGAGGTTATACCGTATATCCACTACCATAAGGAGCGTTGGGACGGTCGGGGTGAACCTGAAGGACTCCGCGGCAACAGTATTCCGCTTGGATCAAGAATTATTGCTCTTGCTGATGCTTATTGCGCCTTAAGAGAGGACAGACCATACAGAAATGCTATGAGCGAAGAGGATGCTTTGAAAATTATCAAAGAAGAGTCTGAAAGCAAATGGGATCCGACTCTTGTTAACGCTCTGGAATGTTTACTTTCCAGATAGTTTTCAGTTACTTATGAGAAGAGAAAACTAAAAATTAATTATGATTAAAAAACTTTTAGTAATATGTCTTGTTTTAATATTTTCTGTTCCGGCGGTTGCATACGCGGCTGCGAAAAAGAAAGTTGGATATGTAAATCTTACTTATGAAACTGATGATAATTTTGTTATAAAATCCAAACTTTATTATCCAAAACAAAAAGCCAAAGTTTATCCTGTTGTGGTATTTTTGCATTCTATAGGATACTCCAGCGATTACTGGGGAGATCTGGTGAACAATTTTGTGGATTCCGGAGTGGCTGCACTTGTGATTGATTTAAGAGGACACGGGCAAAGTGTATATGATTCGGACTTCAGAATTCGTTCCTGGAGATATTATTCTAACAAACAATATGCAATTTACCCGAAAGATGTCACGGATATATTGAAATATCTTGCAAGCAATTATAAAGATATCTCTACAACAAAATATGCCATTGTTGGAGCCGATATAGGCGCAAACACAGCTGTACTTGTCAGCGAAAAAATGGTTAACAAGCCGAAAGCTCTTGTTCTTATGTCGCCGACTAGCACTTTTAAGGGGCTGTATATTCCGATTTCGATGACAAATCTGGGCAATATTCCAATAATGACTATTGCAAGTGCAAAAGATAATTATTCAAAAAAAGAAGCAAATACGTTGAAAAAATTCGCACAGTCTGAATATAACCTGAAAATTTATCCTCAGGGTGGAATGGGAATGATGATGCTTAAAGCCAATCCTTCTATGAGCAAGGATATTGTAAACTGGGTTATGCCAAAAATTAAATAAAA
>CALVAT010000138.1 GCA_944325565.1 Candidatus Gastranaerophilales bacterium | reverse complement strand
AATACGAAGTGAAAGTCAAAGAACGAAAAAAGACTCTCTTACGAGAGTCTTTAAGAGTTTGCCCTGAGCCAGACTTGTCTACGGATGTTGATGAGGCGTAGCCGAATAATACAGCCGTGGATGCCGTCAATTTTCGAAAGAAAATTGAACGGTAAACCGTAGTTCTAGCACGCAGTGCGTAGAAATACGAAGTGAAAGTCAAAGAACGAAAAAAGACTCTCTTACGAGAGTCTTTAAGAGTTTGCCCTGAGCCAGACTTGAACTGGCACTGGGGGTGAGCCCAATCGGATTTTAAGTCCGACGCGTCTACCGATTCCGCCACCAGGGCAAAAACAATTAAGTTATTAGGTTTTAAATTATTTTTTGCTGCTTTGCTGATTCTTGCCAGCAGGGCATATTCTGTCAATACAGACAACTGCCTGTAACATATATATTCCTGTAAAATATCCATGCTGTCAAGTCTATATTGATATATTAGAAAATTATGTTTAAAATAGTACTATGGAAAATCTCTCTAAAATAGATGAACTCACTAAAAAACTCGAATCAAACCCTACTGATTTTCAAACCAGACGCGAACTGGTTGTTGAATTTTTGCTCCACGGGTTTAATGAGGATGCACTTAAACAATTATATTATCTTTTAAAAAGATTTCCCGAAGATCCGGGGCTTCATTATAATGCAGGTATTGTGCTCGAAAATCTTAAAATGTTTGATAAGGCAATTGTTTCTTATCAAAACGCATTAAATATTGCACCTGAAGAGGCTGATTATCTATATAATCTCGGATATGCCTATTTGCAAATACAGGATTATGAAAAAGCAATACCGTATTTTAAGAGAGTTTTACAACTGGAAGAAAACGATGCCAACAGTTATTTTAACCTCGGGTTTATTTATTCAAAGCAGGGCGAGCATGATCTCGCTATAACCTGTCTTAAGGCTGCACTGGAGCTTAATCCTCAGGATTATCTGGCTTATTTTTATCTGGCCTATGAATCTGATAAAACAGGTGATAGAGAAACAGCCAAACACCTGTATGAAAAAGTTTTGGAACTATCTCCTGATTATAGCTGGGCTTATTTTAACATGGCCTCTATTTTTTATGATGAGGGTGATACACAAAAAGCAAAAGATTACCTTGAAAAAACTCTTGAACTAAACCCGAAAGATGATAACGCAGCTGTTATTCTGGCTAAAATTATGGCTAAAGAAAATAGAATTGATGATGCAATAATGCTGCTTAAAAATGCACTGTTAAACAATCCGTATAACGGAGATGTCAACTATACACTGGCACATCTGTATAAAGAATCAGGAAATATTGAACAGTATAAGTATCACCTGAAAGAGGCAATGAATAATCATGATACTTTATCGACTGATGTTAAGCAATTGCAGCTTGAGTACCGTTCATTCCAAAATTTGAAGTAGCTGTTTGAGTTTGCTGTGTATTATATTTTCTGTCCAGAGCTTCTAAAATTTTTGAATTGATTCCCATGTTGTTCAGTACAGACATTGCTTCTTCATGAGTTTTTGCTGACTTGTAGGGTCTTTCTTCTCTCATAGCGGAGTAGACGTCGGCTGCTCTGACGATTTGGGCCATTTTATTAGTTGAATTGGGGTTGTGGTGGTCGCGTGCAATCTCTGCAACATTCACGCCATACCCTGCTGATTTTAAAATCTCATAGCCTAAAACAGAATGCAGATTAATAATCCTTCTTTCATTAGGATCAAGTTTTCCGTTTTTGTTCAAAATTTCAGAGGGGATAAGAGATTTCCCTGTATCATGCAGCGCTGCACCGATTTCCATTGTACGGATATCGGCTTCACTCATGCCAAGTTCTTCTCCGATTGCTCTTGCAAATTCTACGGTTGTTGCTATATGTGTATGTTTGATTGTTTTTAAATTATCGTAATTCATTTTTAATGGCAGACCGTTTTCTTGTAAAATAGCTGCGATTCTTGGATTTGTTTCAACAAGAATCTGCATATCTCCACGGCTGGGCAAATATTTGAGAGCGTTATTTATTGCTGCATCATATTCGTTGACTTTATTTCCTGCTGTTTTAAAAGTAGGAATTATATTTTTAAAATAGTTGGATAAAGCGCTGAAACCGCCAATATTAGTATTTTGAGGAAGATCCGGAGCTTTTGTTTTTGTTTGTGTATCTTTTATTATCCCGTTGCCAAACAAAGCTGTTTGCGTTTTGCTTCCGTTTTCTGCCGGTTTAGTGCCTGCAAATTCTTTTGAATCCGCTGTAAACGGATTTATATTAGATGTATTAAAGCTATTATTATCTTCAGCCAGTCCCTGATCTGGTGTTAATGTAGTTAGATCTGTTGACGTACGCTGAAATTTAACCTTTTCAACTGTCAAAATTAACTATTCCTTTTTCCCATTCGATTCCTATATACTTATAAAAAATTTTTTTTCATTTTATTTTCAATTTTTACTTAATTTGTTACAAAATTTTTACAATTTTAAAATTCATAATTCCATAATTTTAAATTATTGAGGAATGAATTATTATCTTTTTTCAAAATCTGGTTTACTATCGACTTTGATATTTTTATTGCTGCGATTTGTTCATTTTTTACGTCATGTCCTAATATCTCCTGAAGTTTAAGGCATTGAAGGTCGATTAATTTTGATTTTAAAATTTTGTACTGGGGCGGCATATCGTCCTCATAATAATTTTCAAAATTCCCAAAAAATCTGTTTATATCGAATTCGCCTATATTTTGTGCCGGTTTTACTCCCGGTTCGAATTCTTTTAATATTACCCCTACGAGTGAGCCCAGCAAGTTTTTATATAAGGTTTTGTCCGTTGTTGCAATAGAAGATGCGATTGCTGAATAAATATAAGACAGCGGTTTTACATTTTCTGGAAAATCGTAGTCTTGCTTGTAAAAATCTATTGCAGTGAGGGATTTGTCTTTCGGGTTGTAAATTATATTAGTTTCACAACAATCAAATATCATATCATTGTCTTTTGCATAACAAATCTGCTTGTAAAGATTGTAATATGACTCTAACGGCAGGTTAAAAAGCTCTTTTTTATTTTTATATTCAAAACAGTTTTTTCCAGGTAAATATTTCATTATGCTGCAGCCTTCTCCGAGTTTTGCAACTATATGATTAATCCTGTCATCAGTAGTCAGGTCAAAAGACAGCATTTTTGTATAATCACCGCTGTGCATCCGATTGTCCGGTATTCTGGCACTGCGAAATACATAGTTTGTGTCAGGTATTCTGTATACGCGAGCTTCGTTGCCTTCTCCTAAAAAATTGGCATTGTTTATTGATTCAGAAATTTTGTCAAAGATTTCTTTCTCTGATAGTTCAAGCAAATCCTTATTTTTTCCGCCAAAAGACACTGTATCTTTATTAAGGCGCATTGGAGCATAAAAATTTGCGGCATACAAATTATTGTTTTTATGCTCTTTTGGGCAAACAGTATTAAGATTGTGCGGTTGAATTTGTAGCATAACAATTTGACAAATGCAGATGAAGCTGAACAATTGCTATCAAAACTAAAAAAAATTAACAAATTTAACACTTATTGGGTGCAAAGAGTTG
>CALVAT010000137.1 GCA_944325565.1 Candidatus Gastranaerophilales bacterium | reverse complement strand
AAATTAGTTGTTGTAAAAGCGCAGTATCTGAATTTGAAATGAAACTTCCGGCTGAAAATATAAAAATCCCCAATAATCTTACATAATAAATATTATCATTTACTATATTTAAGCGGAAATTTTCAATTACATTTAATTATTTTTCCAAGACAGTTGACTATATGAAATATTTCACGATGTATGATAGAATTAAGTAGTTAATTGGTAATAAAAGTTAGGATAGAAAAAATGAAAACATTGAAAAATAACATAATTTTAACGGCAATAGCAGGTCTTGTGCTTGCCGGCGGTTTAATTACATTTGCAGCAAAAGCCCCAGAACAAACCACACCATCTCCTCAAAAAGCGCCTGCAGCTGTTGAACAAAAAACACAACCTCAAACACCACAGGAAGTTACTCTTGACAAAACAGTAAAAGCTGCTGAAGATAAATCATCAACAACAACACCTCCTGCCAATGCAAATGAATATACGGCAGTTTCTTCCTTGAATATAGTCAACAACCCTTCTGCATATTTGGGTAAAAAGATTAAGTTCAAAGCCTCTTTTGACAAATTCTCAACTTTAGGACTGGATTACAAACCTGCGTTTAGAGATTCTCAAAAATACATTTCCTTCCTCATAAAAAGAGATGATGTAACTGACCACACAATACCGCTTTCTGAAATGAAAATATTTATAAAACGCAGCGAAGCTGAAAAATTCATTGACCTTGATTCAGGCGATATTATAGAAGTTTACGGCAAAGTATTTTCTGATGCTTTGACAGATGCTTGGGTTGATACGGATAAACTCGTTGTTATAAGCAAAAAGAAAAAAGACGAAGATAAAAAAAGCTAAATTTGAACGGGATTGGAAATAAGATAAAACATAAATAATAATGTTATCGCATATTGAGATAGTTGCGGAGTTATGAATATGGCAAATACCAAAACAGATAAAACAGAAAAACAGGAAAAAATAGAAGAAAAAAATAAAGTATATCTGACTGTCCACGGACATTTTTATCAGCCGCCGAGGGAAAATCCGTGGCTGGAGGCAATAGAGCTGCAAGACAGCGCACTGCCTTTCCACGACTGGAACGAAAGGGTTAACCTTGAATGTTACAACCCGAATTCTGCCTCAAGAATTGTCGATGATAAAAACAAAGTTCTCGATATAGTGAACAACTATTCACTTATGAGCTACAACTTCGGGCCGACACTATTGTCGTGGATGGAAAAACACGCTCCTAAAACTTATGAAAGAATTATAAAAGCAGATGTAGTAAGCCGTGTACAGTTTTCAGGCCACGGAAACGCCATAGCTCAGGTTTACAACCACATGATTATGCCTCTTGCTAACCGCAGAGATAAAGAAACACAGGTACGCTGGGGGATAAGAGATTTTGAATACAGATTCGGAAGAATGCCAGAAGGAATGTGGCTGGCTGAAACCGCTGTTGATGACGAAACTCTAGAGGTTCTGGCCGATAACGGTATCAAATTTACAATTTTATCACCCTATCAATCATTAAAATACCGCAAAATTGGTGATAAAGAATGGACTGACGCCGGATGGGGAAATATTGATCCGGCCAAACCCTATAGATACTTCATCAAAAACAATCCTAAAAAGTTTGTTGATTTGTTCTTTTATGACGGAGCTATTTCAAAATCTGTTGCATTCGATAACATTCTTCAAGACGGCAACAAATTTGTAGCAAGACTTAAAGAGGGCATTTCTTCATCAAGAAATTATCCGCAGCTTATCCATATCGGTACAGATGGAGAAAGCTACGGACACCACACAAAATTCGGTGACATGGCACTGGCCTATGTTTTAAGAGTAAAAGCTCAAGAAGAAGGCTTTACAATAACAAACTACGGTGAATATCTTGAAAAATACGGTGTCCACGATGAAGTTGATATCAAACAGGCCTCATCCTGGAGCTGTTTCCACGGTGTGGGACGATGGAAAGAAGACTGCGGATGTTCAACAGGCGGACAGCCAAGCTGGAATCAGAGATGGAGAAAACCGCTCAGAGATGCGTTGGATTATCTTAGAGATAACTTGATTGAATTATACGAAAAGCACGGCAAAAAGTTTTTCACAAAAGATCCGTGGGATGTTCGTAACGAATATATAAACGTTATTCTTGACAGAAGCGAACTTTCTATTAAAAACTTTCTTAAAAACAATCTTAAACCAGAATGCGACGACGATGATAAAGTTGCAGCGATGAAACTTCTTGAAATGCAAAGACAGGCAATGCTTATGTACACAAGCTGCGGCTGGTTCTTTGCCGATATATCAGGTATTGAAACAACCCAGATTATGAAATACGCTGCACGCGCTATGCAGCTCGCTGCCAGCTTTACGGAAAAAGATTACGAAACAGAATTTATTAACATTCTGGCTAATGCACAGAGTAATATTAAAGAGTTCGGAACCGGAGCTGACATTTACAGAAAATTTGTTAAACCATCTGTTGTTACAATAAAACAAATAGTAAGCCTCTGGGCCATATCATCTCTTTCAGAAGAAGATATGGAGGACGAAACAACTTTCTACTGTTATGATATAAAACGTCTTAACTATAAAGTAGTTTCCAAAGGGAAAAACAGCCTGTATCTCGGACGTGTTGAGATAAAATCTCAAATTACGCTTGAAAAATACGACATGATTTTTGCATTGCTCAAATACTCTGGAGGCGACTTCCACTGCGCAATCAAAGAATATGCTTCCGTGGAAGAATGCAACAATATAAGAAAGAGCCTGACAGAAACTTTCATAAACTATCCTCTGACAGAAATCATAAGAAGTCTGGATATGAACTTTGGTATGGAATATTATACTCTCAAGGATATATTCATAGAAGAAAGAAGAAAAATCCTTACTATTATGATGCAGGGCAAAACAAAGAAATTCTCCGGACTGTATAAAGATATTTATGAAGACGGAAAAGCCTCTGTTCTTAACTTCAAAAACCTCGGGCTTACTCCGCCGGATGAATTTAAAATTGCGGCAAAATATGTTCTCGGAGTTGAATTTAATAAACAGATTGAAGATTATCAAAAATCAATGAACGATCACGAGCTTCAAGAAGCAATTGATTTATACAACGAAGCCAAATGGCTCGGTGTCTCTCTTGACAAAAAGCTTGCGAATACAGTGTTTACGGAAAAAATTACTGACGCAATGTACGACCTTGCTAAAAATCCGGAAATTCACAGAATAGAAACTGTTTTGAATCTGTTCAAATATGTTGATGCTCTGGAACTCCACATTGACACTTCGGAATCTCAAAATACATACTTTAACAAAATCCACGAAATTCTGGAAAATGTTGTTTCAAATATCGAAGAAGTTAACAGCGACTATGACAGAAAATTTGTGCTGCTGCTTCTAGAACTCGGAAACAAGCTCAACATAAATACAGATTTTTATAGAGAAACATTTGATAAAGCAATGTCACCGCTAACAGCAGCAATGAAACAACTCAAAGACTCTAAAAAATAGAGAAAAAAAGAAAATAATATAATATAAAAGACCGTGTCTATAACTAATCTAGTGTCGCAGTTGCTGCCGGCTGACCGCAGCCAGCACCTGCTCACCTTTGCCTTCTTTTTCCA
>CALVAT010000136.1 GCA_944325565.1 Candidatus Gastranaerophilales bacterium | reverse complement strand
TGTAGGCGAGTGACACATTGAAAAGGTGAGCAGGTGCTGGCTGCGGTCAGCCGGCAGCAACTGCGACACTAGATTAGTTTTAAAATTAGATTGCGGGGGTTTACTATATGAATAAAAAATTAGCTAAACTATTGACTTTATTTATTCTTGCTGCAGGTATTTTTAGCTCACAGCCTTCTTTTGCGGCTAACAACAATATCTGGTTCAACGATTTAAAATCACTTTTCGTAAACAACAAGGCTATAATCCTTGCAATAAACATACGATCTTTTAACGCTGAAGACAAAAACGGCGATGAAATTATACAGCCGGAAAAAGGCGATGTCGCAGGCAACTTTGTTAATGCGGTAAAAAGGCTGGATGAAATTAAATCCTACGGTGTAAACACAATCCACCTTCTTCCCGTCACTCCGACAGGCAAGGTCAAAGCTCTCGGCACAGCCGGTTCTTTATATGCAATATCTGATTTTAACAAAATTGACCCGATGCTCGACGACCCGTCAAACGAACTTACTGTTGAGCAGGAAGCAAAAAACTTTGTAGATGAATGCCACAAAAGAGGTATAAGAGTTATCTTCGACCTGCCGTCGTGCGGTTCTTATGATTTGTTCTTAGCAAAACCTGAACTATTTATTACCGGCACGGACGGAAAACCTGTCACTCCTTTCGACTGGACTGATGTAAGAGTATTTAAAGCATCCAATCCAGATGGAACAATCAATGACGGGCTTTATGCACAATATAAAGCCTACATCGATATGGTTCAAAAACTCGGTGCTGACGGTATCAGAGCAGATGTTGCAACATCAAAACCTTTTGACTTCTGGAAAAATTTAATCGCTTATGCAAAATCAAAAGATTCTGAATTTTTATTCCTTGCAGAAGCTTCTGAATGCTGGAACGAACCTCTGGCCGCCAATGCACCTTTTACTCCATACCACGAGCTTTTAGATGCCGGTTTTGACGGATGGTACGGAAGCTTTTTTAATTTTAAAAACTGGAAAACACAGGAAGAGTTTGAAAAAAACATTTCCCTGCTCAAAGATACAATAAAAAGCTATGATGCTAAAAAAACGCCAAAAGCAGTCATAGGAAGCTTTGCTACACATGATGAAGTTTCTCCTATCATAACAGGCGGTATTCCTTTCGCTCAGGAGATAATATGGCTGCAGGCAACATTGCCGGTTAACTCATATTTTGTCGATGGTTTCCAGACAGGTGATGCATACAACTACAAATATGCAAACAAAAAAGCTCAGGAATCCTATACAGATGACGATATCTATTTTGTCCACAAGGGAAAATTCGATATATTTAATATGTCAAGAAAACCAGGAGCAATGAACAACAAGCTCATTTTTGACTTTGTTGTTGCAAACCAGTTCAAAGTAAAAGCCGGCGAAATAATTAACAAAGGGGAATACAAATTCTTAAATACAAACAATCAAAATGTTTTTGCTTACATAGTTACGCACAACTATTCATCAATTCTTGTATTACTAAACAAAGACTTATCTTACAGCCAGTCAATGTCTGTTCATATCAAAGACTTAAAAAATACAGATATGATACTGCCGATTGTGTTTACATCGACGCCAACTGTTGAAAAAAACAAAGTCAAAGCGGACTTAATGCCGGGAGAAATAGTTGTGTTTATGATAAGCAGAAGCAGCGAACCACCCAAAAAGAACAAAAAATAATAAACTAATTTTATAAGTTAAAATCAGGCGCAGGAACAACGATTCAAGCGCCTGATTTATTTTTAACTTTAATACTCAAGTGCAGCAAAATCAAAAATACCCTTTACTTTCTGCCACAGGGCTTCTTTGTCCTGCTGATTTGCACTATGCTGCGGCAACTCTAGTGTAATCGTCGGGATATTCTTCTCTAACCCGCAATAAGTCCCGAAGCTTCCGGGTGTAGGGTAGCCGATGGATTCTTGCACCTCAAAACCGGTGATTTGAGAAATTTTCTGTGCAATTTCTTTTGCAGGCCCGTCATAGTTCACTACCGCATAAGGCTCATGCAATGTAATAATTAAGTCTGGTTTGTATTTTTCAATCACATAAACCATAAACCTTGTTTCGTCCTCGCTGGCCGGCTCATCACCGCCAAAATACTCATCCTTCGCAGACTTTTCCCAGTTTTTGGCTGGGAAATTTCTGTTTAAATCAACCCCGCTAGCGTTTGTCCTTGTTTTTTCAGCCAGCCCGTCGGGATTCAGGCACGGGATAAAAAGCAGCCTGTTTTTTGTATCAGACCTTTCTGACAGGTATCTGTTTATTAAATACTCGCCATCCGGCTCATCACCGTGAAACACGCCCGTGACCAGCACTGTTTTTTCATAACCGTCTTTGGGCGAGCGTTTTAAAAGCAATATTTCATTGCCGTTTTTTGTATTAATTTTTACTTCCAAATCCGCAAATATCATTACTGTTCCAGCCTTTTCCAATCTTTAGCAGCAGATTCGAGAACCTTTTTCACATCGTCATTACCCAGCAAAATCTGCTGCACCGTTGTATTTAAAAGTGTCAAAATCTCTTTATGGTTGTTTTCAAAGCGAATATTCTTCTGCAAATTAGCGAGCTGTTTTGCGCTCAAAACCCTTGCTTTTGCGATAATATCCCCCTCGGTATAAGAATTAAAATAGCTGTCATTTAACGCAAGGTTGTTAACAGGCAGAATCGTCGTCAGTTTAGCCAGTTCAATCTGGTTTTGTTTATTAGTCAAAAACAGCGCAAACCTTAAAGCGCCGTCCTTATGCTTTGCCCTGACCGGAATAATCAAGTTCATAACAGAAACATCATACTTGCCGTTATCACCGGTGAACTGCGGGGCAACATCGGTATGCTTAAACACCTGCGGAGCATTTTCTTTAACTATATTCAAAAAGTTTGCGCCGGACTGTATAAACGCAAGCTGTCCTGACATATACTTTTCAAGCGCCTCCTGATGGTTCTGTGTAATGGATTCTCGCGGGATTAAATCTTTTTGATACAACTCTCTGTATCCCTCAAAAATTTTTACTGACTTATCAGAAGTAAGCGTTTGGGGCGTATTTATCCCTGACTTATTTAATATTTTAAGCAGGGTATCGTTTTCCGTAAGTGTCGGCATAGTAACAAAAACGCCTGTTTTTTGCTTTATCAAAGGAGCCAGAGAATTTAACTCGCCGTATGTTACAGGTATGCGTTTTACGCCGGCTTTTTTAAGCAGGTCTTTATTATAAAAGGTTAATGAGGACGTAGCATAAAACGGTACAGCATAGCATTTTCCGTCCGTCATAAGCGATTGTGTAATCTGTTTGTTATAGTCTTTGAGTTTTGCGCAGTCGATATATTCAAGTGCCTGTTTTTGCGCCAGCACGCTCGAAAAATCGGGTGTAAGGTTAACAAGGTCAGGCGGGGTCGAGCTTAAGATAGAGGCGAGGGTTCTTTTTTCTCCTTCTGAATACGGCACGTCAATCCATTTGATTTTCACATCAGGATTTTGCTTTTCAAATTCCGCAATGAGCGGTTTCATATAGCCGTCAAAAGTCCCCATCTGAAGCGACCAGAAAACGACCTCGTTGTCATTGTGTTTTTGAGGTTTTGTAAGTATGTAAACAAAGCTTACAAGCAATATGCAGGCAATTGATATTACTGCCGTGAGTTTAAAAGACTTATTCATAATAAATAATTATATTACACAGTTGTCACTAATAAAATAGC
>CALVAT010000135.1 GCA_944325565.1 Candidatus Gastranaerophilales bacterium | reverse complement strand
AAGTCGAAGCCCGAAGAGTGAAAGAGAAAATTATTCATTAAGGAGAGAAATAAAATGGCTAAGAAAATTGTATTTAATGAGGAAGCAAGAAAAAGCTTGCTCAAAGGTATAGATGCAGTTGCCGATGCTGTAAAAGTAACATTGGGACCTAAAGGCCGCAACGTTATTTTGGAAAAGAAATTCGGCGCACCGCAAATTGTTAACGATGGTGTTACTATCGCTAAAGAAATCGAACTTGAAGACGGTCTGGAAAATGCAGGCGCACAACTTCTTAAAGAAGTTTCTTCAAAAACAAACGATGTAGCTGGCGACGGTACAACTACAGCTTCCGTACTTGCTCAGGCAATCGTACGTGAAGGTTTGAGAAACCTCACAGCCGGCGCTAATCCTATCGGCATGAAACGAGGTATGGACAAAGGTGTTGAAATGGCTGTTGAAAAAATCAAAGCTATGGCAAGACCTGTTGATTCAAAAGACAGCCTCGCTCAGGTTGCAGCTATCTCTGCCGGCAACAACAATACTATCGGCGACTTGATTGCAGAAGCAATGGAAAAAGTTGGCACAGACGGTGTTATAACTGTTGAAGAATCAAAATCCTTCGGGACTAACCTCAAGGTTGTTGAAGGTATGCAGTTCGACAAAGGTTATATTTCACCTTACTTCGTTACTGATGCAGAAAGAATGGAAGCAGTTTTGGAAGACGCTTACGTTCTTTGTGTTAACAAAAAAATCAACCTTATCTCAGACTTGGTTCCTATTCTGGAACAGGTTGCACGTGATGGCAGAGCATTACTGCTGGTTGCAGAAGATGTTGAAGGTGAAGCTCTTGCAACACTCGTTGTTAACACAATGAGAAAAGTTTTAAGAGCAGTTGCTGTTAAAGCTCCTGGATTCGGCGACAGAAGAAAAGCAATGCTTGAAGATATCGCTGTATTGACAGGCGGCCAAATGTTCACTGAAGAACTCGGTATCAAACTCGAAAACGTAACAGTTCAAATGTTAGGCAGAGCAAAACGTGTTACTGTAACTAAAGACAACACTACAATCGTTGTCGGCGACGAAACAAAAGCTAAAGTTGCAGAAAGAGTTGCTCTTATCAAACGTCAAATTGAAGCTTCCGATTCTTCTTACGATAAAGAAAAACTTCAAGAAAGACTTGCTAAACTCTCCGGCGGTGTTGCCGTTATCGAAGTGGGCGCAGCTTCCGAAGTTGAATTGAAAGAAAGAAAATTAAGAATCGAAGACGCCCTTAACGCTACAAGAGCTGCTAAAGAAGAAGGTATCGTACCGGGCGGCGGTGTTGCTCTTATCAGAGTAATGCAAGAAATGGCTAAATCTCTTGATACTGCTCAATATGGCAGCGATGACGAAAAAGTCGGTTTCAGAATCTTGTTAGACGCATTACACATTCCTCTTAAACAAATCGCTGACAATGCAGGCGAAAAGGGCGATGTAGTTGTTGAAGAAGTTAAAAAACTTTCAGAAACAGAAGGCTTTGACGCTTTAACAAATTCTTATGTCGATATGTTCGAAGCGGGTATCGTTGACCCTGCTAAGGTTACACGTTCTGTATTGGAAAACGCTGTATCAGTTGCTTCTATGTTGTTAACAACAGAGGCTGCTGTTGTAGATGTTCCGGCAAAGGACAATGCTCCTGCTATGCCTCCGATGGGCGGTATGGGCGGAATGATGTAATTGTAAAACCTAATATAACATTCCAGAGCGGACCCGAATATAATTCGAGTCCGCTTTTTTATTAAGTTTTGTAAAACTTAATAAAACGGTAAATACATTAATAATTACATATATGTAATATGTTAAATTTTAAAATAAATATAATTACAAATATGGAACTAAAAGAAGAAACACTCAGGAAAAAATTAGGAAACTATCTAAAGTCATTAAGAGAGAACAAAGGAATCTCTCTTAATATCTTTGCGTACGAAAACGATTTAACTACTGCAACGGTGAGCAGAATTGAGAACGGTCTTGTTGATACAAAATTCTCAACACTGATAAAATATGCCAGAGGTTTAGAAATGCCTTTGGAACATATCATTGTTCATCTGGAGATAGATTATACACATCAGGACTAATAAAAAACTGTTTAGTATAAATCGTGTTTTTTAATACGTCCGCCGTCGACTTCGTGTACGTTTTCTATTGTAATAAATGCGGATTCGTCAACTGACTTGACGAGTTGTTTAAGTCTGGCTATCTCCATTCTGTTTATTACACAGAATATAATTTTCTTTTCTGCACCGGAATATCCGCCGCGTGCTTTTAGATATGTTACACTCACATCAAAGCTTTCCATAATAGCATTGCCAATGTCAGTGTGTTTTTCTGTGATGATTCTTACGGACTTAGATTCGTTTAAACCTTCTAAAACTATATCAATAACCCTGTATGCAATAAAATAAGATATCATTGAATACATTGAACTGCGCCAGTCGCTGTATACAAAACCTGCAGCAGTAAATATAAACAGGTTAAAGAACATTATTATTTCACCAACAGAAAATCCCCATTTTTTTGACAAACTAATAGATAGAATTTCTGTTCCATCAAGCGAAGAATTGCTTCTTAAAACAAGCCCAACACCTGCCCCCAGTATCAACCCCCCGAATATGCAGGCCAAAAATGGATCTGATACATGTTTGTGAGAGAGCCATACCGGTATGAACGAAACCCCTAATGACAGTATGATTACTGCGTAAAAAGTTGAGGCTACAAATAGTTTGCCCATCTTCTTTAACGCCAGGAATAAAAAAGGCAGGTTCAATAGAAAAATACACCAACCCAGTGCAAATTTCGTTTTGTAATTTGTCATGATGGCAATACCTAGAATACCACCGTCAATAATTTTGTTTGGAATCAAAAAACATTCCAGAGCAAAAGCGGCAATAAGCGCTCCCAGAGTCATTACAAGCAGATTAATAAGATTTTTTTTCATAATCTTAATATTATCATGCGTCGTTAATTTTTTGCAAATATGTATTTTCTCAATTTTTGTGTATAGTTGAAATGTAACAAATTGTAAATAATAATCCTTAAAAGTGTTAGAAAAATGAAAAAATGGGAATTAATTATATAGAAGAATAAAAAGATGAGGATAGAATTATGGAACGAAATGTTGATAGCGACAAAAGATTAAAACCCTTGTCCCGCAAAGGTTTACGCCGTCGGGGGGGGGGGGGCTATAGGCTAAAGGCCGCAATATCACTTGCATTGTCCTTCTTTATATGTGTACCGTTATTAGCAGCAGAAACTGCACCGGTTCCGACGGATGATAATCACGCCTATACATTAACAAAGGTAGAAGAGTCAGGCATCAATACAATAACAAAATACGAATGGTCGGAAACAGAAAATAGAGTAGTGCCTGTATATTATCGAGTGGATTTGAAGCAGACAGAATACGGAAGCGGGGATACAACAAAATACTATGAGTGGACAAAAAATGCTCAGGGAAATAATGAGTTTTCAGAAGTAACAACCCCGACAGATGGTAAAACAACAATAACAGTAAAATACGATACAGGTAATCTTCAAAACAGGATATATAATACAGAAGACTTATCATCAGAAACCATCACAGGTGCATTTGTAAACCAGACAACCGGAAGTACTACGGGCACACAAGCCGGAGGTGCAATATATAATCATGGAGCAAATTCGAAACTTGGGGATATTAATGCTGATTTTATAGGCAATTTCGTATTGTCCAATGATTCTGATGTTTCTGGCGGTGTCATTAATAATAGCGGGATAATAGGAAATATAACAGGTAATTTTATAGGAAATTCT
>CALVAT010000134.1 GCA_944325565.1 Candidatus Gastranaerophilales bacterium | reverse complement strand
CAACCACTGCCAGAAATCTACTGCAATATACATTATTTGAGCTTTTAGAGGGCTTACGCCTTCGTTTAATAAAACTGTTTTAAAAATTCTGCTTGCAAGTTTACGGTTGTAATGAACGGTTTCTGGGTGTTCCAAAATCCAGTCGTGGATAAGGCTTGCGGACAGATATTCGGGACTATGCGGACAGCCTAAGATAAGCCAGAAGATTTTCCATAACGTACACCCGTCAGATGTAAAATTCGGGTCATCTAACTTAAAGCAGAGTTTATCTTTATCTCGCACGATTACATACACTGCATAAAGCAGATAAAACGGCTTTTTCTTATTCTTACAATTGTAGCCTACAGCCCTGTCAAAGCTTGTATAATTAACCTGCATCAGTCTTTCTCGTCAAATTCTTTACGTAATTTTTCATACTTTTTCACAACATCATCAGGAAGATAATGCTTGTTGTCGTCAATCAGTCTAAACGCTTCTTGCGCTATATTTGTAGCCTTTTTCAAGCGTTTTTTATCCTTGACAATTTGACTTTGGCATTGTTCTTCCCGATTGGTTCTCAAAAGGTTGAAGAGGCTCGTGAAAGCCTCTCCAACTGATTTTATAGCGTCCGCACAATCAAAAGGCATTAGTTGTCACCTTTATAAATTTGCTCGGCAAGAGCAAGCGCAACTGGTTTGAGCGTATTCAACGTCGGCATAAAAGCGTCATCTATCTTGTTTTCTGACACTTCTGCTGCCTTGTTAATAAGCTCAAACACAAATTCAACAGCCAGCTCTGCGGCTTTTTCGCCATAGTTAAGCGACACATCTTTTAGTGCTTCTTTCATTTCTTCTTCCATAATTCCTCCTTAAAATTTTTCTATTGCCTGCACTTGACAAACAGGAGAAAATAGTAAATAATAAAAACACAGGGTGGCAGCTTGTCAAGCTAGCCGACAGCCCTGTAGAAGGCTAACGGTTCTTATCTGTTCAGGTAAGAGCCGTTTTTTAATACAAATAAAATCATGAAAATTAGTAATAAACTAATATTGAATTTATCCATATCGACCCCCTTTCTAGTCGGGAACCAACCCTAAGGCTACATAATTGTTGTAGGTTGTTCCGTTTCGAAAAAGAGCTGTCTTTTACCCTGTGGGATTAGATTAACACAATCCTGCCTGTCTGTCTATTTTAATATGCTGTTATGTTTCTTATTTCTTTTCTTTCTATTGGGCCTTTTGGGGTTTAATATTTCATCAATAGGTTTTACTATAAATATTGAATCAAGAAATTTCCAATAATCGTCATTGTAAAACATTGCGAGCACCTCACGTTTAATTCTCTGCTTCCTCAGCGGTTTTTGGCGGGAAGGTTTTATTCTCAAACAGATAATCCATCTCGTCAGAGGAGTAGCCCAGCTGTGTGCCGAGGGCAATAACAACCTCATCCCCTCTGTAATATGAGCTTGCGTAATCGAATTTTATAAGCGCAGGAATATTGTCCTTGAGCATTGCCTTAATATCGTCCGGCGAAAGCCCTTTGTCCTGATAGAGCGCCAGCAGAACATCCGCCTTCGTAAGGCTCAGGTTCATAATCCGCTCACGCTCCTTTGCTGCCTTTTCTTCATCAGTTTTCATAGGACATTTCTCAGTAAGATACCATCCGCCATCTATATCAGATTGCTGTACATCTAATTCAATCATTCCAATAGATTGATAAAAACTTGAGTTAGTACCCAAACCAACTTCACAAAGTCCTGTTTCTTCATTTATAATTTTTGCATATTTTATCATTAGTTTACTCCTTTTAATGGGTATATGGTAACATTAGAATTATATATAAGTGTAAATTCTCTAACATACACCTTGAAACCTTTAGGGATAAGTAAATTATTAGAGTCTGTCTGTCCCGCTACGTTATACTGAGAGGTCAAATAAACTCCATCCGAATTGTCCTTTTGTAAAAGAAATAAAGAAGATTGGCCTAAAGCAGCATTAATATAACAATTATAAGGTGCTATCCAAGTTCCCCCTTTTTGTGTTGACCAAGCCACCCCTGCTTCGTAATCAGGTATTCCCCACCCTACAATTTCTGCCTTGTCACTTCTTTTCAATAGGTCTACTGGTTGGTATGGGGTGAAAGATGTAACAACACCATTTTCAAGCTTACCTTTACCTAATACTGCAACTGCGCGAGGCTCCCATCTTTCATTGTTATTATTAAGATACATTATGTTTTCTTTTGTGTTGAGATAATACTGCGCAGACCCATAAAATGTTGGTGGTGTATCAGCTTCTTGGTAATTTTGTGATAACGCCCAAGTTCCAGTATTGCCATATAGCAGGGTAAAATCATAAGTTTTATTGCCTACTTCTGTGTAATTAATAGTTTTATCTTCAGGTACTGTATATTCGATATTTTTTAAAGTTTTATCTTCATTTCTACCATTAGGTATTAAAACCTTTAACCCTTGCTTAACAGTAATAGTATCCCCACTATACGTAGCCACCCCGTTAGGTGCTGACAGTATGCAGTTGGTGATTTGAGTTTTGTTTAAAAAATGTTTTTCGCCCTCGGCTGTCAGGTTAGACAGGTCGGGATTAGCAAAATGACTTTCTCCTGTCTCTGTGAGGTTGGAGAGGTCGGTGTCGGCATTGCTACCGGCCGGAGTTCCTTCCTCTATTGCCGTAACTTGTCCTTGTGCATTGACTGTAACACTTGAAGGATATGCATACGTATCGGCTGTAACACCGCTAACCGGTAAGTCTGCTGTTTCTATTGCGGGCAATTTGTCTTTTGGAATATCAGGTAAAACCGAAACAGGCAAAGTCCCCTCTGTTATATTTGAAGCATTGCCAAAGTCTTTAGTAAATAGTTTACCGTCTGTACCTTTGACAATAGCGTTGTTTTCGTCTGTTGAGGTTAAATCTGTTATAAAATCCGATATTTTTTCTTTTTTCAATTGGTTCAAATCGGAATTAGTGATAATCATTAATTCATCATCATTCGCAGATTGTGTTAATTCAGGCAATTGCCCTACTGGCTGTTTGTCCATTATTTTTTTCTCCTTAAAAAAGCCCCCTCTTAAATGAGAGAGGGCTTAGAACTGTTACTAACCTCCTGCTGCCGGTGTAAGAACCGCAAACGGGTATCTTTGTGCTTTTGTTTTGTTTGCTCTTGTAATAGGATTAGCGATTTGTACACCTAATCTCATTACGCAGCGTAGAGCAACCATATCCTGTTGAGCTAAGTTGTAAGCGATTGTGCCGTCTGTGTTCTGAATTACGGCTTCTGTCAATACTTTATAAGTCATATCTTGACGTATAGAGTAAACTGCCTTTGTAAAGTCGCCTGCAACCATCAAGGCTTCTGTTGTATTAAAAATGCCTTGATTGTCATATTGTACAGGTCTGCCAAGGATTGTAGACGGTACGCCGGAAGTCATTGACGGGATATATAAGAAACTGTTATCAGTTGTTCTTAAATCTCTCAATTGAGCTTCAAAAGCACCTGCGCCAAAGAAGCCGTTAACTCTGTAGCCGTCTGATTCGACTTTGTCCATAAGACCGCCTACACCGATAATGTCGGAAGCAAGGTCTTTATTTGTTCCAACTTCAACAGTATTAGTTGCAGCTTTTGCACCCGGAATAATAGCAGTAGGCCATGAAGTTGGTTTATTGGTGCCGTTCAAAATAGCGGCGTCAATTGCAATCCCGAACGCTTCTTCAATCTGCGGTCTTAACTCACCCCAGATGTCATAATCAGCGTCAGCGAGTACAGCTTCCGGAATTGGAACGATAACGGCCAGTTCTTCTGCTGTAAGTGTTAAGCC
>CALVAT010000133.1 GCA_944325565.1 Candidatus Gastranaerophilales bacterium | reverse complement strand
AAACTTTCGGGCAGCGAGCAGAATCTTGAAATGAACCCTGTTACCAATGAAAGATTCTTCCCGGATACGGACTTTTTAAAAGTAGGTACTGACGGTGTAAAACCCGAGTATATTACTGCGGATTTGCAGGCTGATGCTATACAAAAACATCTTGATATGCTTATGAACTTTTTCTATATTCTTACAAAAACTCCGCCTCAGGCTTATGGACTTAATATTGCAGGCAATATGTCCGGTGAAAGTTTGAGAAAGATATTTATCGCAGCGCTTTCTAAAGTGGACGATATAAAACAGGTGTCGTTTACCTCGACTATACAAAATGTTGTGCAGTGTGCAATGGCGTTTAATTCTACTCCTGTTGAACAGGTGAATGTTGCCTGGGGCGAGCCTATTCCGTCTGATTATTCCGAACTTGTGGCAACGGAAATAAGCAGGGTAACCTCCGGTACGCAAAGCAAGCTTACAACTATTATGACTATTGATAATGTGTCTGAAGACGATGCAAGAGAAGAGTTAAAGAGAATTGAAGAAGAAAAAGCTGAAGAACAGAGTAAAACAGCAGTACCTGAAAATATTAAAGAGAATTATGATATTTTGCCTGTAGACGAAAACGGAGATATTTTACAAGAATAAGTCAATAATTAAACAAGCGGTTATTCAACCGCTTGTTTAATTATCTATACTAAAAATGTTATCAATATCTTTTGGACTACAGGGAATGTCTTTAAAATCATTGTAAAGACAATATGTCTCAATCATTTTTTTATAATATTTTATTTCATTAGCATTAAGCTCTACGTAAAATGAATTTGCATAAATCCCGTAATTACTTCCATATGCATTTCCTCTGTCGGAAAATGACGGCAAAACAGTATTACGCTTTATGGTGCGTAATTTTAAATATGCTTTTTGTTCTTGTTTAAATGCAGCAATAAAGTCTTTATCCTTTGAATATGTTTTAATTATTCTTTTGCATATTGTTTCATACATTTTATCAGAAGCTTCTGCCAGTTTAACTGATTCTTTTAGCATATCAGCCTGTGTTGGAAAAAACGGTTCTTGTGAACAATTTTCTATGCTTTTGGCAAATACACAATTTAAAGTGATAAAAATACTAAAAACAATAAAAAATATTTTATAAGTTAATTTCATAAATAAAGTATAACAAAAGGAGTAAATTATGTCTTATCAAAATTTTGAAAAGTCATTGAAAGTTTTATTTAATTATGAAGGTGGTTACACTAACGATAAAGATGACAAAGGTGGAGCTACTAATTTAGGGGTAACACAATATACATATAATGCATATAGAAAAAAACACAATTTACCGGTTAAAAATGTAAAAAATATTACAACCGAAGAAGCAAAGAAAATATATTATGAAGAATATTGGGTGCCATCCGGAGCTGATAAAATAGAAGATCCCGGCTTTGCTATGGCAATTTTTGATACATCGGTTTTGCATGGAGGAGGTACTGCTCAAAAATTTTTACAGCAGAGCGGTTATAATTTAGATAAATTTTTAGATATTCGAAGACAAAGTTATGATAGAATTGTAGAGAAAGACCCTACTCAAAAAAAATTTTATAATGGATGGAACAATAGAGTTAATTCTCTAAAAATTAAAACAGAAAAATTAAGCAAAGAATATAGTACAAAAGCATCTAATAATGAAAGTCCTTTATTATTAAAAGGATATGTTTCGTATAATCAAAATAATGATGATGAGTATTTACGAAAAGCAGAAATTATAAATAAACTTAAATCACCACAAAATACAAAAATCTTGCAGGTTCATAATATGATTCAAAATACTAAAACAACGAAACAAGATATTGATTTTGACGAAAGCAAAGACTATAGCGGATATATAAATGAGGTAACAAATTCGAACAAAATTTATACAAAAGAAGATTTAGAAAGTATGACTGAAACTGAGTTACAGCAAAATAAATCTGCTATTGATTATCAAAGACAAACAATTGGGATTCCTACTAACAAACAGGCAAAAGCTTCGGGAATGGTTTTTGTAAATGGTTATACCCGTTCGGACGGAGTATAGGTAAAAAGTTATTACAGGGCAAGACCGGATTAATTATTAGTAATAAGAATATATAATTTACTATTAAACCAAAAGAGTATATTTTCTTTAATCATTTCAAAAACATTACCTTTTTATCTCACTTGCTTGGGCGGCACAATCGGGGTATCATAAACTTATGAAAAGATTTTTGTACATACTTGTGTTATCAATATTTGCGGCTATGCCGTCATTTGCGGAGTCAACAAATATTCACCCGATTGATACTCAGGAAAGCGCCTGCAAAGCAGAGGCAAAAGACCTTAACGCATGGACGCTGTGTTCTTTAAAGGCTGCACGTGCCTGGAACAAAGAGGTGGATAAATACTATTCGCTTTTGTATAAAAAGCTCGAAGGCGAAGCAAAGACCGCTCTTTTTGAAGACCAGAAATACTGGAATATGTACAAAAATAACGAATACAAGGTTATTGATGCTTTAAAAGATAAGGACTTTGACACAAAAGAACGTGTAATCTTCCGTGCAAACCAGAAACGCGAACTTATCAAGCTGCGTGCAACAGCGTTAAGGATGTATTACGCTCAGACTTTCCCCGATGATGAACAAGAAAAACTTGATATTAATAATACTTATCAGCCTGACAATCTGCTTCAGCAGGGCTTGCGCCTGTTACAGTTTTAGCCCTGACAAAACTGCGCTGCATATAAAATGTGCTGATACAAACTCTGCTGCATCAGAGCTTTTCTGGGTGTGGCTGCTGGGGCACGTACGGCTTACCTCGCAGCAGGCTGTTATTCACGGTGTGTTTAGAGATGATGCCGCTGCCGTGTTTTTTGATTTGTCGGGCAATGGTGAAAATGAAATAATAGGAACTCACTATGCGTCTGCGTCCGCAGGAAACGGGAATTGCCTTTTGTATATTTTAAAAAAAGAAAATAACAGATATAAGCGGATTTCTCAGTCGATTTATTTTGATCCGTCAACGCAGGTATATGCGCTTGAACACAAGACAAACGGGTATCGTGATATTCTTGTTGAATCTTTGTTTAACAAAAAGCCTGTTGTTTATGCCTATGACAAAGATACAGGCATGTATGAGAAGAAAAAAGAATAATTTTATATTACTCATCGGGTAAAAACATACCGGGAGTATTTTGTTATTAAATTAGTCGTAAGCTGGTTATTTAAGTAACCTGCTTACTTTTTAATGGAATATGGCTGCTGATAATTTGTACAAACAAGAGGAGAAAAAATGGAAAACTACAAAACCGTATCAAAGCTGCTGTTCAATGATGAATTGGCAGTTGACAAAACCCCGTCACAAAAATTTGACGACCTGTTGAGGAATCAATTACAGGCAATGAGAAATCAAAGACTGCGTATTTTGAATCCGGACTTAATAGACCAGTATTATCAGAATGAAAATTACACGGAAATAGCAAACTTTATCAAAAAACATGTTTTGTCTGTCGGAAAAGAACAGGCAGTGAAAGATTTTCAGTGCGGTTTAAATTTTTTGCATAAAGATTTGATAAAACCGTTAAAAGAAGACTGTGATTTGCCTTCTTTTTCGGCTGAGCTAAAGCGAAGCCTGAAAAATGGCCTCACGGATAAATCAATAATTTATGCGGCTTGAAATAATTGCTAAATAGTGAGAGAGAGAAAAGACTTTTAAAGCTTTTTATGAGATTTTTAAACACTATGATATTTCAATTATAAAAAATGCAATAAGAAAAGGAGCATTGAGCAATACTTTGATAGATACGTCAAGTGATGAGAACGTAAACACCAGAGCTTTGGTTAATCGAATAGAGAATAATTTGGGAGGTATAAGATAATGGGAACATTTACATTAAAAGGTCACGTAAGTTATGCGCTAAAAAGAAAATACAAATGGGTAACGGAATTTGGGGAAAATACTTGTGCAAAATGT
>CALVAT010000132.1 GCA_944325565.1 Candidatus Gastranaerophilales bacterium | reverse complement strand
TTATTGTAGAAATCGTTTTAGAACCAAGTGTATAGTAATACTCCTGACCCGAGTCAATTACTGGGGCATATCTGGTACCTGTTTTGATTGAAGTATTTGCAACCGCAAGAGAATTTACATTAACATCATTGTCAGCAATAATATCTGCACCGCTGCCAATTACAACTTCTGCTTTTGCTCTTGCGCCTTCAAAATCAAAACCTTCACCGCTTACTGCGCCTTCTATAATTTGCCCGATAGCAGAGCTGTATGCACTGTCAAACATAGTAGTACCGTTTTTTTGTGCGATATAATCAGCCTTACTTGTTGCGTTGATATCAACATTATTTCCTTTTAAAACAGCATTATTTATATTTACTTTGGCAAAATTTGTGTCGTTGTGTGCATTCGGATTTGTTGCATCAGAAGGGATTGAATCTCTGACATAAGTTTCTAAAGCACTTTGTACGTTTTCAGAAGTTATGCCCAAGTCCTGTAATTCTTTAGGCAAAAGTTTGGTATCGAGTACATTGCCGTAATCGTCAACAAGTGGACCTGATAACTTCTCAAGGACAAACTCTTGACCAGCAATAACCAATTTGTCGCCTAAAGTAGGTGCAACAACCGTTTTTATTGATTGAGCCTGAATAACTATATTTCCGTTAACATCTTTTGTAAATCCCGTACCGTTTTGCACATTATTATTTACAAGTGCGTTAAACAGCTGTCCAGCAGCTTGTGTAGTCGCCAGTTTTTCATTAACCTTCTGACCGGCATTTGTTATAGCTGCATTATCAACACCAGCAATAATTCCTGCTTTATTGTCCGATGTATTTCCAACATTAACAGTTTTTGCCATTAGGTTTACATCGCCGCGGGCAATGATTTTCCCGTTAACGGTAATGTCAGAACCCATATCGGAGGCTTTTAATACTGCAAGATTGTTTTCATGCGTATAACCTTCCGGCAAAGCAAAACCTATTGCAGAATCTGCCATATATTTTAAATACGCCTGCTGAGAAGGAGCAATAGCAGTCAAAGAACCTACATTCAATACACCTGAAGCACCTACAACCATACCGTTGGGTGAAACAAAAATTGCATGCCCGCCTATATCACCGTTTTTTAAAATTCCATTTAAAACACCGTTAATAATAATTCTGTTATCAACAAGGTTTACAAATTTATCAACAGAAATATCTCCGTTTTTGAGTGCAAAAATAAGGTTGGCAACGTCACCTTTTCCCAGTTCAAAGTTGCCGTAATGTTTAAACCCGAAATCACCGTTAGCAAAATCAGGATGTATATCAAAAGAACCGCTTTGTCCGTTAGCAACTCCTGAAATATTAGATTCGGCAAATGCCGGCAATATCATGGTCTGCTGCATAAAAAACAAAGATGTTAATACAAATGCAACAAGTTTTTTTACACTCAAATTAAATTTTAAAAACATACAAATTCCCTATTCTTACGGTATTTTACCAGTTTAAAATAAGGGTATTTGTTTTTCATTATTTTGTGACAAAGTGTCACAATTTTTTATAAAATCGTTACACATGATACAAAATATTTTATTTCATGTAAAAATAAAATTTATATAAGTTTTATAAATTTTATAAGAAGCGGGTTGAAAAAGATTTAATGAAAAAAACAAAAGCGAGGCAAATACTACTTTTAGCAGCCGTAATATTGTTTGCTCAAAGCAGCTGTTTTGCCGACCCGATTGGCGGTTTTAATCCGTCGGATATTCCGACAAACATGAATTACGGCGGTATTATTAACAGCCACGACATGATGATGCTGAAAGAAAAACAAAGGCTCAAAGAACAGGCTGAAGATTTTCAAAATTATCAAGACAGAAAATATGGCAAAGACAAACCCGAAGATATAATAAAAGATGAAACAGGCAGCGGCGAAAAAATTTACGATGCCGAAACCTCACAAAAAATCAAAGAGCAGCAGGAGCTTTTAAAACAACAGAAAAAAAAGAAAAAAAGATTTTCACTATTTAAAAAGAAAAAACAAGAAGACCTGCAAGAACACACTTCCAGTGATGCAGCAGACGATTCTGCCGCACAATTGGATGAGAAAAAAAAAATTATAGAAAAGACCGATACAACTACTACTATTAAAGCCCAAACTGAAAAAACGACTCTGCAAGACGGAAGGGTTTTTATAAGAGCGGTAGGCGTAACAAATTCAAAAATTCTTTCCGATACAGAGATTCAAAGCATTACGGATTCTGTTATCGGTCAGTTTGTAACTTTTGAAGATTTGGAAAAACTTGTTCAGGATTTTAACTACGCATATGCAACAAAAGGCTATGTCACAGCTCGTGCATTTTTACCTCCACAGACAATTGAAGACGGTGTTGTAAGAATAAATCTTGTGGAAGGTCTTGTGGGCGAGGTCAGCGTTGACAATAACAAATGGACTTCTGACAACTACGTCAAAAAAAGAATTAACGCAAAAAAAGGTGACATTTTCCAGATAGTAGAGCTTGAACAAGATATATTAAAATTCAACAAATACAATGAAGGAATAAAACTAAAAGCGAACCTTGTTAAAGGCAAAGAAGTCGGCACAACGGATATAAAACTTGAAGCAGACGAAAAGTTTCCTTTCCGTGTCACAGCGCTTATGGACAATGCAGGGAGAAAAACCATCGGAGAATTAAGAGGCGGTTTGATGGCCCAGGCTGATAGTCTTTTTAAACAACGTGACAGGCTTACGCTCGGTTCATATGTAAGCAGACACTCGGTAACTCCGTTTGCGGATTACAATATTCCTGTTAATAAATACGATGGCAGAGTCGGATTCTTATTCTCCTCAAGCTATGCACAAATTGGAGAAGGGCCTTACAAAATATTTGATATCGAAAGCCGTTCATACAACTATTCTTTGTATTATACTCATCCTTTGATAAGAAAACCGAATTTTGAGTTAAACGGTTATGTCGGCGCAAATTACAAACAGGCTTCAACTGCATTCGGTGGGTATACACTTAATACAGACAGGATAACAAGTTTTGAAGCAGCATTAAACGCAAGACTGGATACTAAAAAAGGTATCTGGTATTTAAATCAGGGTGTATATCAAGCGTTCCCAATATTTAACGACAATTCGAAATATTTTAAATACACAGGCAGCTTAATTAGACTGCACGATTTTGGACATGGTATTGTCGGTCAGTTGAGAGGTATGTATCAGTTCTCTCCTCAGGATGTAATTCCATATATAGACCAGTTTCAGGCTGGTGGTCTTGCGACAATCAGAGGTTACTCAGAAGGTCTTTTAATAGGACGTTCCGGTTACATAATAAGTACTGAGCTTATGTTTCCTATTGCACCTCAAAAAATCACTATCAAACGCAAAAAAGAAAAAAGACAAATACCGTTTATTGGCAGCTTTGTAAAGGGTATAGCTTTTGTCGACCACGCAGGTATTTACCCGTTCAAAGGCGAAGGCCCTGGAGCCAGAAGCTATACTCAGGCGGATTATATGCTGAGTATGGGCTTAGGGTTAAGAATATCCCTGCCAGGTGACGCAAGTGCAAGGTTATATTGGGGCTGCCCGCTTATGCATAATCCTAATGAAGTCTATTACAGAAATCCAAGATTCAGCTTTGAAATATCGCTTTCACCTGACATAGACAGGATACTGAAGCACCGGAAAACTTTAAAAAATAATGAAGCCCTGTAACAGATTCTTTTAAATACTGATTCTTATGCCAAACATAAGTGCAACACCTTCGCGCCCGCCGTTTCGTATCATTGTTTCAAAAAATCCGGTAATTCTCTCGCCCCATCGTTTTTGAACACCTGCGCCATACTGAACAAAAGGCTCAACAGAAATATTGGGCAGATAGACATCATTTGCCTGAAATTTTGCGTGATCAATTACATTCCATACCATTGAAACAGAAATATATGGTTGCAAATAGTCCTTAAAATTCCCGATAAATTTTATTCTCGGCTCAAGCTGCAAGGCATGCAGCGGTGACGTATTTATATGAACATTAGA
>CALVAT010000131.1 GCA_944325565.1 Candidatus Gastranaerophilales bacterium | reverse complement strand
TGGAAAAAGAAGGCAAAGGTGAGCAGGTGCTGGCTGCGGTCAGCCGGCAGCAACTGCGACACTAGATTAGTTAAAATAACAGGCAAATACCGCTGTTTTATTCGTATGTTTGTGTTTATACTGATTTATTTAGGCTAAAATCAGTATAAATTTATGTCAGCGGTTCGTTTTATTTTGTACGATTAAAACAGGTAGCAAACTGGAAGTAGAAGATATGGATAAAAAAAAGCTGCTTGGCAAACGTATTAAAGAGTTGATAAAACAAAAGCATATAAGTCAGGAAAAACTTGCTGAGATTATTGGCGTAGAACCCACTACCTTGAGTAATATTGTTACCGGCAGAAATTATCCTTTAATATCTACTCTTGAAAAAATTTTAATGGTTCTGGATGCGGATTTTAGCGATGTTTTTCAGTTTGAACATCACAATTCGACAGAGGATTTAAAAGCTGAAATAGAAAGTATATTGGAAAATAACCCCGAAAGGATGAAGGACTTCTACAGGATAGCCAAAGCTCTTGTAAAATAATACATCCGATAAAACTTCCGGCGATTTTTTATTTTCGCCGGCAATTTTTTTATAAGTTTTTTGAGCTGGGCTGAGGTTCCTGAGCGCAGCAAGGACTCCGTGCCCGCACTATTCACTATTTACAGACCTCTGTTTATTTTAAAAATTTAATGCTTATTTCGTGAAGCCATTTTGCACGCTTCACCTGTATCTGTCTTGCTCAGCGGCAAAAGAAGGCAAATCCGCTGTCTTGGATTATTGACGTTTCGGACTCCCTGAACGTGAGTCCTTCACTGGGGCACTGGGGCTGCGCCACGGCGTGCCCGTCAAAATCCGCCTTGGATTATTGGCGTTCACAAGGTTTAGAATTTCGTTTCGAATTTTTATTCTAAAAATTCTCCACTACATAAACCTTGTTCACATGGCTGTTCGCTCGTCTGTTTCACAGACTCGACTCCACAGCCGCACAAAATCCGCTACACGACTTCTTTGATATCGCTGAAGCCTATTTCTGGATAGTCGAATTCAATACCCCTGTAATGATTCCACGGTTTACGTTTTGATGCGTCTATTTGTCCTGTATGGGTAAAACGCTGAATCTGAGGGTCGAATTTTATATCCTGTCTGCCTTCTGTAATGAGTTTGGGCATAATTCTCAAATGTTCCTGCAATTTCGGGAGCACCTCTGCAATATATTGTTTTGGAGTTTCTCCTTTATCAGGTCTGTATATTTTGCCCACGCCGACTGTTTCTGTGAGGGTTTCCATAAGAGCGTCATCTTTTCTTCTCAATCCCTTCAAAAACTCGGGGTCTAAGAATTTTGGCAGCTCTCTGTCCGACATAATTTTGTTGTAGAATTTTTTTGCGTCAAAATATCCTAAATCGAATTTGAGCCCCTGATCCGGTTTGCTTTTGAATATATCAAAGAATCCCGGTTTTTTCTGTGCTCCGCTTATTGTGATAATCAGGTTATCATCTTCAAGCCTTTGCAGATACGGAATAATATTGTCTGTCAATTCTTTTAGCGGCCCTTGGGTTATATCAACTACTTCATTAGATATTACATCTTTTATTTTCTTGTAAAAAAAGACCTGTGCGCCGAATGCTGGATTTTTCTTTGTGTTTTGACTCTTATTGCCGGCATAAACATTATTGTTAATTGCATTTATTCTCATATTTTTTACCTCAGAACACTTATACGTTGCTTGCAGCTTGCGGAATCTCGTTTTCGTACATATATTTTATTACGGAGTCCTGATCGTTAGATTTTATGAATTGCATAAATCTGTTTGTTGCATTGGCTTCGCCGAGTTTTCCGTATTGCATTCTCAACATCGGTGTATAGCTTTTTCCGTCCAAAAATCCGGCGTAATCATCGCTTCCGTATCTGAAAGAATCGATAATCTGGTTCGGGAATTTAAAGGTTGAGTTGTTTTTGTTAACAATATAATTCTTTAAATCCCAGTCCATTGCCCCGTTTCTCATAAAAGAAACCTTTATGTCTCGGAAATAATCTCTTCCCACCTGTATAACAGTGTGGAACATCGGAAATTTTTCTTTTAAAGCGGGAGTAACCGTCTTAATCATACGCCAGATTCCCGGCCCGTCCTCGTATAAATTCAAAATATCCTGTTGTTTTAGACCTTTAACGTAAACTCCTTCAAAAGAAGGGTTGCTCTTTTGCTGATTTTTTCCAGCACAATTGATGCGATTTTGTCCACTCGCAGAGACAGCAGTAACTTTCATAAATCTTTTTCCCTTTTTTTTATTAAATATTACCACTTTTGTAGTACAATGTGGTAACAAATTTTTATATTTGTTTAAAATTTGTTACAAAGGTAACGGGAGAAAAAATGCCTAAAATCAAATCAAAATGGGTCTGTCAAAATTGCGGATATGAAACCGTAAAATACATAGGCAAATGTCCTGACTGCGGACAGTGGGGCACGCTGGTTGAAGAGGCTTTTAGCGAAAATAATGCTTCTAAAAACTCTGCCAAAATTGTGCTTAATGACATTGCTCCATGTTTGATTAACGAAATAGAAATAGACCGTTCAATAAGATTTTCGACAGGTATAGAGGAGTTTGACAGGGTGCTTGGCGGCGGGCTTGTGCAGGGCTCGATTGTATTGATTGCCGGCGATCCGGGGATTGGTAAATCAACAATCCTTTTACAAACCGGAAAAGCAATTTGCAAAGACGGAAGAAAGGCTCTCTATGTTTCTGCCGAGGAATCTGCTTCTCAGGTGAAATTGCGCGCACAAAGACTCGGGGTAAAATCTGATTCTTTGTATATTTATTCTCAGACAAATTTTGAAGCGATAAAAAGACAGATTGATGAAATAAAACCCGAAATTTTGATTATAGACAGTATACAGGCTGTCTACAGCGATGGGGTAACGAGTTCTCCCGGAAGCGTTTCTCAGATAAGAGAATGTACAAATATTTTGCTTGATATTGCAAAAAATAAAAATATCACAGTTGTTGTTGTCGGGCATGTTACAAAAGAAGGAAATATCGCAGGGCCAAAGGTTCTTGAGCACATGGTCGATACGGTTATTTATTTTGAGGGGGATAGGTATAAATCCTACAGGCTGTTAAGATGTATGAAAAACCGTTTCGGTACAACAAACGAGGTCGGTGTGTTCAATATGTGCGATGACGGGCTTCACGAAATTTCGAACCCGAGCGAGATGTTTTTGAACGAAAGAACAAAAAATAACACACCCGGCAGTGTTATTATTGCAACGAATGAGGGTACAAGACCGCTTTTAATAGAACTTCAGGCGCTTGTCGGAACAACGCCGTATCCGTCCCCGAGAAGGGTTTCAAACGGTATAGACTACAACAGGCTGCTGCAGATTCTCGCTGTTCTTGAAAAAAGAATAGGGCTTAATCTAAGCAAACAGGACGTATATGTTAATGTTATCGGCGGTCTGGAAATTGATGAGCCTGCTGCTGATTTAGGGGTTGCGCTTGCTGTGGCCACGTGTGCAAGAGATGTTGTGGTTAGTGCTGATACTGTAATCGTAGGCGAGATAGGTCTTTCCGGTGAGATTAGAGCCGTTAATAATATTGATAAAAGGATTAAAGAAGCTGAAAAACTCGGGTTCAAGAGAATAATTATTCCTGCTTCGGATAAGATTGATAAAACACAGTTTAAAGATATTGAGGTGGTGCAGGTTGCAAGGCTTCTTGAGGCTATTACCGCTTGCGTTGGTCAGACTAGTGATTAGGATAATATTTTGCGATTTAATGTGTCATCCTTGTATATGTTACGTAATTAGATGACAAAAATTTTTAACAACTATTCTATACAGTTTGATATTCACTGTTTATTATACACGGCTTACTTTGTAAGCCGTAGGGGTTTCAGGGCGGAGCCCTGATGGAACTTTGATTAGAAACAGTTGTGTTTTGAGAAGATTTTGACCACAGCTTGTCGTGGCAAAATCTTTGATAAAACACTTTACTGTTTCTTTTGATAAGCGCCGGTTTCTTTCTTTTGGTTCGTTTTCTTTCTTTGCCTGCAAG
>CALVAT010000130.1 GCA_944325565.1 Candidatus Gastranaerophilales bacterium | reverse complement strand
TTTAGTCATATTTTTTCGGCAGAGTGAGACGTGGCACCACTTAAAAAGACTCCGTTTGTGAGTCTTTTTTTATTATTTTTTTTAGTAAAAATCCATGTGTCCTTGCTTCTCCCCTCTCAAAAATATGACATTTAGTCATATTTTTTCGGCAGAGTGCTAATATTAGCATTTTAAAATACATCGGCACAAACAAAAGCAGTACAGATACAACAAATAATGCCTGTAAGTTATATTTATCTATTCAATATAGGTATTTGCTATTTTTTAAATAATAGTAAATAATGACCATATGAATATAAAAGAATTCTTAAAAGCAATGAAAGAACAGCAGCCAGTTATTGCAGGTTCTGAGCTTATGGAAATGTTCCACAAGCTCAGTCAGGAAGCACTGAAAATCACTACACAAATAAATAACAAATACAACACTCCTGAAGAAATAAGGAATCTTTTTTCAAAACTTACAGGAAAAGAAATTGATAGCACATTCGGACTCTTTCCGCCATTTTATACTGATTGCGGCAAAAATATAACCATAGGAAAAAATGTCTTTATAAATGCGTGCTGCCGTTTTCAGGATCAGGGCGGTATTACAATAGGCGATGGAACATTAATCGGCCACAATACAACAATAGCAACACTCAATCACGATTTAGCCCCGCACTGCCGTGCTAATATTACCCCCAAGCCGGTTTTTATAGGGAAAAACGTATGGATAGGTTCCGATTGTACAATTTTACCAGGTGTTGAAATTGGTGACGGAGCAATAATCGGAGCAGGGAGCGTTGTTACTAAGAATGTTGCAGCAAATACTATAGTTGCAGGAAATCCAGCCAAAGTAATAAAGAAAATAGAGGTGTAAATATGTTATATGAGACTCACTATAAAGAGGGTAAAAAGGTTACCTTTAAAAAATTTGATTTAAAAATCGCAGGACTTTTATTTTTACCTGATAACTTTGATGAAAATAAAAAATATCCGGCAATAGTAGTTACTCATCCCGGCGGCGGAGTTAAAGAACAATGTTCTTCCCTTTACGCATGGAATTTGGCACGTAACGGATATGTTGCACTGGCGTTTGATGCAAGCCATCAGGGAGAAAGCGAAGGTTTGCCAAGATATCTGGAAGACCCGACTTCCCGCGTAGAAGATATTAGAAGTGCAGTTGATTACCTTGTAACACTTTCTTTTGTCGATGAAAACAAAATCGGTGCAATGGGAATATGCGCAGGCGGAGGCTACACGATGAATGCAATACAAACAGAAGCGAGGATTAAAGCGGCCGCTGGCATAAGCACATGGGATGTCGGTGATAGTGCAAAAAACGGTTTTCCTGGTGTAAATATACCGAACTTTATGCAAAAACTACTTAATGAAGTGGCCGAAGCAAGAACGAAAGAAGCAAGAGGAGAAGCCCCTTTGTACTGGCATTATGTACCAGAAACAAAAGACGATATATACGAAAACACTTCAGTTATTCAAAAAGAGGCACACGAATACTATAGAACAGACCGCTGTTCTTATCCTACCTCTGTAAACAAATATCTAGTTTCCAGCAATGATAAACTTGCAGCATGGGATGCATTCGCGCATATTGATACAGTTGCTCCAAGACCTCTACTTTTTATCGTTGGCAGCGAAGCCGATACACTATATTTTACAAAAGACGCTTACAGCCGTGCAAAAGAGCCAAAAGAAATCTTCACAGTACACGGCGCAACACATATTGACCTGTACGACAAACCTGAATTTGTAAATCAGGTTATTAACAAGCTGGTAGAATTTTTTAACAAGGAGCTAAAAAATGATTAAAAATATACTACTATCATTTGCAACATTATTATTAATAATAGGAGGATGCAATATGTCTATAGCCAAAAACAGCAAATGGGATAAAACCTTTCCGCAAAGCGACAAAGTTGAAATAAAAAAAGTAAGTTTCACTAACAGATATGGTATAACTCTGGTTGGTGATTTATACATACCGAAAACGTTAAAGAAAGACGAAAAACTTCCTGCAATTGCTCTATCAGGCCCGTTTGGTGCAGTAAAAGAGCAGGCCTCCGGCTTGTATGCCCAAACTCTTGCAGAAAGAGGATTTATAACATTAGCATTTGATCCGTCATATACTGGAGAAAGCAAAGGTACTCCGAGAGACGTAGCATCGCCGGACATAAATACTGAGGACTTTTCTGCAGCGGTAGATTATCTTAGCAACCACGCAAATGTTAATCCTGACAAAATAGGTATTTTAGGCATCTGCGGTTTTGGAGGTTTTGCAATTAACGCAGCCGCAATAGATACAAGGATAAAAGCAACTGTAGCCTCAACAATGTATGACATGACCAGAGTCAACGCAAAAGGATACAATGACACAATAGATGAACAGGGCAGATATGAATTAAAACAAAGTTTGAATAAACAAAGAACAGAAGATTACAAAAACGGAACTTATGCTAAAGCAGCAGGTCTGCCTGAAAAACTCACAGGAGAAGAACCTCAATTTGTTAAAGATTACTGGAATTATTACAAAACCAAACGAGGCTTCCACGAACGTTCCATTAATTCAAACGGGAATTGGAATATGACATCTTCTCTAGCACTAATAAATATGCCAATTCTCGCATATAGTGACGAAATAAAAAGCGCAGTACTAGTTATTCATGGCGAAAAAGCACATAGCAGATACTTTGGTGAAGACGCATTTAAAAAACTAAAAGGCGATAACAAAGAACTGCTTATAGTCGACGGAGCAAGCCATGTTGATCTTTATGACAATCTTGAAAAGATTCCGTTTGATAAAATAGAACACTTCTTCAAAAATAATTTAAAATAGTCAATAGAATGCCTGTAAACAATAAGAGGAATTATCTGCATTCCTCTTATTGTTTTATGATATAATTGCATCGATGGTAGAATTTTCAGGATTTATAATATGAAAAAATATATTGTTTTAGTTATCACATTTCTTTTTGCAAGCGCAGGTTTATCTTTTGCAAATACGAATTTCCGTTTCAATGAAAGCGTTTTGCCATATAATGGGGGGTTATTAATTTCAAATTACGGAACAGAAAATCATACCCCGAAAGAAAATGAAATCAGAGGAAATATCGTTTATTACAAAAATAAAAAAGTGAAACAATTTATTCCTGCAGACGGAATATTAAATCTTCCAACAGCAATGGCTATATACAAAAACAAGTTATACATATGCAACCGCAAAAATATAGTTGTTTACAATTTAAATAATAAAAAAATATCAGGGATTATCGGTTTTGATACAGACGTTAAAACACTAAATGATATTGTACTTTCTGGAGATGAACTTTTTGTCACTTCTACCGATACTGACAGCGTGTATAAAATAAATTTAAAAGCAAAAAATTTAAAACCGGAAAAATGGCTAGAAATTCCATCGCCAAACGGCATATCAGTGTATGAAAATACAATATACATTGCGTCAATACCGGCGGATTACAAAAATATTACATCAGAGAATGTAGTATATGTAGTAAAAGACCGCAAAACTCCTGTTGCCCAAAAGTTGAATATGACTCCGGGATTATATGATGGTATTGCAACATCTGCTGATGGTCAGAAGGTTTATGTTTCAGACTGGCATACCGCTTCTGTTATATCAATTGACACAGATACGGGAGCCGAACAACCTGTCTTTATGCAAAAAGGTCTGACTCCTGCTGATATTGCGATAAATGGACAAAAATTATACATTCCAGACATGTTCAATCACAGAGTTATCGTATTTGACTTAAAATCAGGAAAAACAAATATTATCCAATAGATAATTTAGTGATATTATAATAGAGTAAATAAATATGCGGATGTAATTCAGTGGTAGAATGCGACCTTCCCAAGGTCGACGCCGCGGGTTCGAGTCCCGTCGTCCGCTGTTTTTTTTCAAGTTTTTTGCCTCTCACTCGCATATGTACGCAAAACAAGTTTGCTACATCTGCGGTTTACTGTTCGGTTTGCTCTGCAAACCGCCAGCACTCCGGCTCTCTATGGCTCATTCTTCGCCAAGATTGCCGTTGCGAGTCCCGTCGTCCGCT
>CALVAT010000129.1 GCA_944325565.1 Candidatus Gastranaerophilales bacterium | reverse complement strand
ATTAGAAACCAAACTGAGCTACATTCCAAAATTGAAAATTAAATATGATATTGGGATCGTAGCTCAGTTTGGTTAGAGTGTCTGCCTGTCACGCAGAAGGTCGCGAGTTCGAGCCTCGTCGGTCCCGCCATTTAAATTAAGAGCCTTTTCAGAGGCTCTTTTTTAATGCAAGAATTGATAGTTGAGAAAATTAGTACAGGAGAGAATTTAAATGAGCATATTTGAGGCTGGAATGATGGTATGTTTTGGGATAAGCTGGCCGATTGCGGCTTATAAAACGTATAAAGCAAAATGCGTGTATGGAAAAAGTTTTACATTCTCGTGTTTGATATTAACCGGTTATGTATGCGGAATAATACATAAACTATTTTTTTACAGAGATTGGGTAATTTTGCTGTATTTGTTGAATATGTCATTTCTTATCATTGATATGCTTTTATATTTAAGATACAAAAACAATCAGGCGCCGGTTATTGATAATATCACTAAAGATGAACTTAGTGAGAAGAAAGAAAATTAGAATAATGGATATAGAAAATAAAATATTTCAAAGGTATTCGCCTGATTTTGATAAATTAGAAGAATATGGTTTTGTAAAAGAAAATGGCTGCTATAAATTAGAAAAACTTTTTAAAGGTGATTTGTTCAAAGCTGTTATTGTCATAAATTCAAATGGACAGATAACAGGAATCGTGTATGACCTGGAAAATGATGATGAATTTTTGCCCTTAAGAGTGGAAGGTTTAAATGGACATGGGGCTTTTGTGGGTGAAATTCGAGAGGCTTATGCAAATATCTTGAAAAATATAAGAGAAAAATGTTTTATAAAAAAATATTATATTTATCCTCAATCAAATAGAATAACTAATCTTGTAATAAAAAAATATGGCAATGAACCTGAATTCTTATGGAAAACAACTCCTGGCAGCGGCATTTTTAGAAATCCAGATAGTAAAAAATGGTATCTTGCAATTTTGGATGTTGATAGATCAAAAATTCAAAAAAATACCAAGGGACTCGTTGAAATCGCTTTGATTAAATTAACCCCTGATAATGTTGCTCAAATAATAAAACAAGAACATTTTTATCCTGGATGGCACATGAATAAAAAGTATTGGATAACAGTAATATTGGATGACACGGTAGACGATGATAAAATTATGCAACTGATAGAAGAGAGCCATAGCTTTACGATAAAAAAGAAGTAAAGCTTCTCGTGTTTTTGTACTATGTTTTATGTATTAAATAAAATCGTAATCCAATCCATGTTCTAGCGCCCATTTCTGGCATTTTTCCCGCATAAGCTCGAGGGCTTTGTCGTCTTTTGCACATTCTGGATCTATAAGATAAACTCTGCCATCCTTTGCTATTCCCACCTGATCTTCAGACATGTCGAACGGAGTATAACCGGAATCTTTAATCATCTTTGTAATTTTATCAATATCTTGCTGCTTGATATTTCTTCTGTCGCATTTTTCTTGAATGTAGTAATAATACCCGTCATCAGTCCTGCCTTCGTCATATACACGGGCATCAAATTTCTCTGGCTTTCTGTTAAAAGAAAATTGATTAATTGCAGAAAGCTTTAATACCTTGCCGTCTTCGTTTTCAATAGCCATTGCGGTATTTCCGGAACCTAGATACCTCGTGAATTTCATATCACCAAATTTTTTACTAAATGCTTTTTGGTAATCTTTGTAGTTATAATCATAAGTTGCTACCCCGAAGGTTGAAAGCGTGTATTTTTTTTGTACGTACTTAATTGCTTTCAGCGCATCATTGAGGTTCTTTGGACTGTTAAAATCAAAATACAAAAACTTTCCGTCATGATAATGTATAGTCCCGTATTTTGTTTGGACAATTTTATCCGCAGTTTTTTCAAACGTGTCTTTGTTTGTACTTCTCTTAAAAGCAGGACAAAACTTCTTTTCTGAAAAAGCGTACTGCAAATTATTTTGAAATATATATAAAGGTGTATTCGTGATGTTCATACTTAATTAAGTATAAACAAATTATTTTTTGCTATTCTTGTCATCGATTGCCTTTATAATCTCTAAAAACATATCATTATAAATAGTTTTAATGCCATATTTCTTGCCGAGTTCACTTATATATCCTGCAAATATGTCGACTTCAGTTTTTCTGCCGGCTTCAACATCCTGCAGCATGGAAGTTTTTGTTTCTGGAACCATTGTGGAAACAACCTCAAGAACTTCCGGTATAAGCCGCTCTGTGTTTTTTACTCCGCAAACTCTGGCAATCTCCACAGCCTCATTCATAAGCTTTATGGCTAGCTTGTTAGCCTGGTCTGATTTTTGGAAATTACCGTAAGAAGCATTTAATACAGCAGAAGCTTGGTTGTAACCGACATTTACAAGAAATTTCCACCATCTTGCATACTCCATATCAACGGGAATTTCATAATTTATACCGGTTTTGTCAAAGAAATTTTTAACAGTAAGAACATTGTTGGAATACTCATTATTATATTTTTCACCGAACACTGTTTTGTAAACACCATCATGTGAAACATTTCTTCCGACGCGTGTGCTTGTATGCCCGATATAATATGAATATAACACTTTATCTTGACCGAAAACTTCAGCAATCTTGCCTTCACTCTCTAACCCGTTAAGCAGTGATAATATGACGGTGTCCTTGGCTACGAAGCCCTTTAAATCAACTAAAATCGAATCCAGCGCACTGCTTTTGGTTGCAATAATTATTAAATCGGCAATAAAGGGATTATCAGCGGTTATATAGTCGAAACAATATTTCTCACCGTTAAATATAAGCGGCTCTTGCCTGTAGCGAATTAAGCGTGCCCTGTCAACCAGCACGCTTAATTCAACATCTTTATGTTTTAAAATTTTAACTGCATATATGCTGCCTATAGCTCCAAGACCGCATATAAGAACCTTTTTAATTTCTTTCATAAAGCTATTTTATTGTAAAAGTAGCATTTACAACAGCATTAATTTTTTTGTCCTTAGCGCTTGTGTTATATATGCCGTAATCAGAAACATCCGTCGAGTTTTTAGCAACAATTTGGAATACCCCCATTTTGGCTGAGTTCATAACCCCTATACGTCCGCCGGTACTTTGAACCATGCTTTTAGCTCTTTCCTTGGCGTCTTTAGTAGCTTCTGCTAACATTTTTATTTTGAGCTCATCGAGGTTAGAAACATAATAATCTACCCTGTTTGAGAAAACTTCTATATTTTTGTCCACAAGCTGTGATGTACCCTCTGATAGCTTTGTCAGCTTGTCAACATCGTTAGATGTGACCTCAACATTTTGTGACAGTCTGTATCCGTCAACATCATTAGTGTCATAACCGTTGGGCAGCCTTTTGTAAACAGCGTATGAAGCAACAGGCGTAAACTTGTAAGAATCTTCTCCCAGCCCGTTTGCAGCAAGAAAATCAATCATCTGCTTTTTGTCCGAGTTTATTTTGGCATACCCGCTTTTAAGATCCTTGCTGCGCACTTCATACGAGAGCGTCCATACCGCGAGGTCTGATTTTATCTCCTGACTGGCGGAACCTGTTACAGACAGGGCCTGTGTATTCATTTTTTGATAAGATATAACCGCATTCGATAAAACATAGGTCGAAATAATTGCCCCGAGTGCAATTAATAAACCAAGAATAATTATTTGATAATCCTTAACTTCTCTGATATCTTTCATAAAAACTCCTAACTGTCATCTAACAAAATTAATTATAAACTATATTTCTATTTTCTGTTAGTATTAAATTATGCTAAGACAATTTGCTCCAATAATTCTGTTAACAATATCGAACGTATTTATGACCTTTGCCTGGTACGGTCATTTAAAATACAAAAATACAGCACTCTGGGCTGTTATTTTGATAAGCTGGGGGATAGCCTTTTTTGAATACTGCTTTCAGGTTCCTGCTAATAGAATAGGCCACGAATTTTATGATGCTGCACACCTGAAAACAATACAGGAGGTTATAACACTCGTTGTGTTTTGTTTCTTTTCTGTGTTCTATTTAAAAGAAAATCTCAAATGGAACTATATAGTTGGCTTTTTGTTCATAATACTTGCTGTATTTTTTATATTCAAAAAATGGTAATAATAAAAATATTTGAAATAGCTTTTAACGATTGTTATTATTCCA
>CALVAT010000128.1 GCA_944325565.1 Candidatus Gastranaerophilales bacterium | reverse complement strand
GCAATAACATTCAGCCTGCTGCCGTTTTTAGATTTTAAAGCTTGAGCCTGAGATTTTATACTTGCAGCCTCTGCTGCTACCTTGTAATCCTGAGAAGAAGGGTCGCCCGGTGCCATTGCTGCTCTTATTACAGTATCAGCGTGATCAATAGTTTTCTGTGGATTTTTTTTATCTAATACCGGCATTTTTATTGGAACATGACCGGAAACAGGAATGCCGTCCGCATTGCGTTCAATGCTAATAGCACCCGCAAAAGAACCGCCGGCCATTTTGTGAGCCAGTTCATGCGCGTATATGTGATTGTAATTCTTTTGAATCAAATCATCCTTTTGTTTCTGTCTTTCTCTAAGCGGAGTAGAAAAAGAATTTGAAAAACTGTTAATTAACACACCTGTGCCCCTTACTTGCTTGCTTAAATTGTGGCCAATGATTAAACACTTCCTACTTATATTTTACTACATTTATAGCAATTTGTGAAGTGCCTTAAATCTAAAAAGTTCACATAAGCTAAAGTGTTAAGCTGCATCAGATTTTTTTTCAATAAACCCTGCAGCAAAAACGCCTGCCTCAAACAAAAGCCACGTAGGCACCCCGAGCATAAGCTGGCTCACGACATCAGGCGGGGTAAAAATTGCAGCAAGAATAAGTATTGCGACTATCACATACGGACGGGCTTTTTTCAACACCTCAACACTGACAAGCCCGAACTTTATTCCAATAAGAACAGCCAGAGGGATTTGAAACATAAGCCCGAAAGCAAGCATCAAACCAGCAGCAAGATTGATGAAGCTTGAAAGCCCTAATGTTGCCTCAAGCTGAGAGGTTGCAAAAGCAGCAGAAAAATTCATTATCAAAGGCATTATCACAAACACGCAAAAAGCAGCACCAAAAACAAACAAAAAAGTAGCAAGAACAACCAGCCAGCCGAGGAATTTGCGCTCATGCTCATACAAAGCCGGCAGCACAAACTTGCGCACCTGAACAACAATGTACGGAAACGCAAGAACAAATGCAATAATTAAGCCTGCCTTAAGCTGTATCACAAAAACCTCCATAGGAGAAAAGTAATGGAGTTTTGCAATACCCTGCGGCAATGAATTTTTTATCAAAAAGTCTATAAAATGAGGTGCGGCCCAGAATCCAACCGGCGACAGCACAACCACTGCAACAATAGACTTTATCAGCATACTTCTTAACGCTTCAAGATGCTGTAAAAAAGTTTGTTCTTCTTCCTGTTTTTCAAGGTTATCCGTCATTTTGAAGAAACTTCTGTCTGTTGTTCGGTTTGTTGTGATTTAGCTTCTGATTCTGCAGCCTTCTGTGCGCTTTCCGTAAGCTCCTGAGCTTCTTTTTTCAAAGTTTCTTTTGCATTTTTAAACTCGTATGCAGCTCTGCCCATTGCTTTTGCAAGTTCGGGGATACGCTTTGAGCCAAAAAGCAGCAGTATAACTACTATAATTAAAAATATTTCTGTAAAACCTATAGACATTAACCTTCTCCTATATTTTATCTTATAACTATTATATCTGACTTTGTTTATTTATGGAAATAATTTCAATTGCATGTACAGGACAAATCTTCTGGCACGCGCCGCAGCCTATGCATTTTGCCGGCAAATATTCCGGTACCTGACCTGTCGTATGTTCAAGTGCACCTTTGGGACAGATATGTGCACACAGTCCGCATTTTGAGCAGACTTCTCTGTCTAGCTTAACCAGCCCTATTCTGCAATTTTGTTTCTCTTCTAAAGTCATCTTTCTTATTGCACCTGTCGGGCAAACATCAGAACAGTTTTTGCAGTTAAATTCGCATTTGCCTGTACCTTTAGAATTTGAGTAATCTATGTGTATCGTTTCGTAATCAGCATCAGGTTTTTTGAGAATTTTTCCTTTGCAATGTTCAACGCAAAGCCCGCAGTTAGTACACTTTTGAGCAAATTCTTCTGGTGAAGACGACCCGGGCGGAAGTATCGGTCTTTTTTTGAAAGCTTCAACAACAGTTTTTGCAACATCTTTGCCCTTTGCAAGAACACCTGCTGCAACTGCGATTACAACGCCTGTTGTGATAAAGTTTCTTCTTGAGGGTTCAAATTTTATCTCATTTTTCTGTCGGCCGTATAAAATGCCGTGCCCCGGACACTTTGCAACGCAGCGCATACAGCGTATGCATCTTTCGTTATCGAGAAATTTTTTATCGGAATCTATGGCGCCTGTCGGGCAATCCTTTTCACACTGACCGCATTTTTTGCAGATATCCTGTGAGATGTACATTTTATAGAATCCGAATTTTGAACACAGCCCGAGAATTGTTCCAACAGGGCATATTGTTGTACAAAATATTCTGTTCTTCCATAAAACAAGCACCGCAAGCACAACAAGCGCGGCAAACGTATACAGCGATACCTCTTTAAAATGAACAAATCCCGTCACAATATTCCCGAAATTTGAATACGGCTCAAGATATCTTAAAACCGCTGTTACACCGACCAACATTAATCCCAGTGTAAAAGCAAGCACCGTGTATCTTATATAAAACAGATTCGGCGCTTTGCCGCTTTTTCTTCGAAAAATTGAACCTATAATATCCTGCAAAATTCCAAACGGACAAAAAACAGAGCAGTAAAACCTTCCAAAAGCAAAGGCCAGCAATAGATTCACCAGCACAATAACAAGAGTAATTATAGAAAAATCCACAATAACTTTTGCCAGAGCAGGCCCGAAGCTAAACGACATAATATATGCCAGCGGCTTAAAGCCGCAAAGAAATGCAGCCAGCGATATTGCAAAAAATATTACCGCAAACCCGAGCCTTATCAAATAAGGTTTTTTATTGCCTCTGAATTTTTTAAACATTGCTTATGCTCCGCATTATCCTTTTTTGGCTTCTTTGTAAGCCTTGTCTACCTGAACAAGAAGTTTCGGAATATCCAGCTGCTGCGGGCATTTAGATTTACACAATCCGCATTTTATACACTTATCCGCACGTTCGGACTCTTTCAGGGCTTCATAATGGTTTATAAAGCTTATTGCTTTGTTATCTCTGTCATCGTACATATACTGGTTGTACAAAGAGAACAAACCGGCAATATTAACGCCCACAGGACATTCGCAGTATCTGCAGGCTGTACAGCCGATGGCCATAGTTTTAAGGTGAGCAGCTATTGCTTTGTCATAGACCTGCTGTTCTTCTTCTGACAAGGGTTTGAGGTTAGTAAAGGTTTTTATGTTGTCTTCAAGATGCTCGGGGTAGGTCATACCGCTCAGCATTGTTAAAATACCGTCAAGGCCAGCCAGCCATCTGAATGCCCATGAAGCAACGCTCGCATCAGGATTGTAATCCTTTAATATTTTTGTGGCTTCAGCATTGAGGTTAGCAAGCGAACCGCCTCTTAACGGCTCCATAACAACAATAGGAAGTTTAGCTTTTCTTGCAATATTATACTGCTCTTCGCCTCTTGTGGTTTTCCAGTCCATTTTATTAATCTGAAGCTGGACAAATTCCCATTTGTCGTAATAGTCAACAATCTCCTGCAAAAGTTCAGGGGTATCGTGATGAGAAAATCCAAGGTGTTTTATCTTACCTTCTTTTTTCATTTTTTCAAGGAACGGGATTACATTATATTTTTTAGTGTTTTCCCAGTTGTGTTTGTTCAAGCAGTGTACAAGATAAAAGTCAAAGTATTCTGTCTGGCATCTTTCTAACTGTTCATTGAAGATTCTTTCAACATCTTCTTCTTTTTCAAGTATCATTACAGGCATTTTTGTGGTGAGGTTGAACGAAGCTCTTTCATATTTTTTCAGGGCATCACCCATAGCCTTCTCACTTTTGCCGCCCATATACATGTATGCTGTATCAAAATAGTTTACGCCGCAATCAATTGCTCTTTGAACCATCTTTTTGTTCAGAGCATCGTCAATTACTCCATTTTTAGTAGGGAGCCTCATTGCGCCAAAACCTAGCATTGAAACATCAAGGTTTTTAAATTTTGTCGTAGTAATCTGAGAAGCAGACCCGCTACCAGTATTTTTAAAAGTACATCCACTCAATAAAACAGCACCGCTGGCTGCCAATAGTGAATTTTTTATAAATTCTCTTCTGTTCATATTTACCTCTGATTTTGTTCCCTATACTATTTTATTTAATATGCTATCACTTGATAGTAACTCTAAGTCAAGTTCTTCAAAAAATTTTTGTTGACTGAGAGTGGACTCTCAAGCCTAAAATTATATTATAAAAAATCTGTTCGAGAAAAATTCGTGATAAGGAGCCAAGCGACGTGAACGAATTTTTTGAGTGACACATTGAAAAGGTGAGCAG
>CALVAT010000127.1 GCA_944325565.1 Candidatus Gastranaerophilales bacterium | reverse complement strand
AAAATCAGAAATTAATAATATTATGATTGACAGAACTGTCGCAAATTCTTAACATGGTAACTTGAGGAGTAAAAATGACTAAAACAATCTTTGAAAAATCAATAAAGGGAATGACAGGCGTAACGTTGTGCGAAGAAGAAATCTCAGCAGACTTTTTGCCGCAGCAGTTTTTAAGAAAAGACACACCCGTATTGCCCGAGGTAAGCGAACTCGAGGCAATGAGGCATTTTAAAGAGCTTTCGGACAAAAATTTTTGTGTGGAATCAGGCTTTTATCCGCTCGGCTCCTGCACTATGAAATACAACCCGAAGGTTAACGAGTACCTTGCCTCGCTTGAAGGCTTAACAAATCTTCACCCGCTCCAATCCGACGACGATGCGCAGGGTGCGCTTGAGCTTATGTACAGGCTGCAGGAGGCATTAAAAAAGATTACCGGTATGGACGCAATGACTCTTCACGGTTCGGCCGGCGCTCACGGCGAGCTTTGCGGAATGATGATTGTAAAGCACTATTTTAAAGTGAACAATCAGCCGCAGCGCAAAAAAGTCATTATCCCCGATTCAGCCCACGGCACAAACCCGGCCTCTGCAGGCATGTGCGGGTTTGAGATTGTAAAAGTAAACAGCAACTCAAAAGGTCAGGTGGATGTTGAACATTTGCAAACGCTTTTTGATGAGCACAAAGACACAATCGCAGCCATTATGATGACGAATCCCAATACTCTCGGGCTGTTTGAAGAAAACATATCGGAAATTGCAAAAATCGCACACAAAAACGGAGCACTGTTATACTATGACGGGGCAAACCTCAACGCAATTATGGGGATAACAACACCGAAAAAAATGGGATTTGACATAGTGCATTTGAACCTGCACAAGACATTTTCCACACCCCATGGCGGTGGAGGCCCGGGAGCAGGGCCGGTCGGGGTTGTAGAAACTTTAAAAGAATTTTTGCCCGTGCCTGTTATTGATTATAACGGCGAAAAATACGTCAGAAATTACGATTTGAAAAACACAATCGGCAAGATAAAAGAGTTTCAGGGCAACTTCGGGGTGCTTGTAAAGGCTTACGCTTATATACTGATGAAGGGTGACAGACTTAAACAGGCCTCGCAGGATGCTGTTTTAAATGCAAATTATCTGAAAGAAAAGCTGAAATCTTACTATGACCTGCCTTATGACTGTATCTGCATGCACGAATTTGTACTCTCGGGCGACAGACAAAAGGCAAAAGGGGTGCACACTCTTGAGATAGCTAAAAGGCTTATGGATTACAAATTCCACCCGCCGACAGTGTACTTCCCGCTCATTGTGTCAGAGGCAATGATGATTGAGCCTACAGAAACGGAAAACAAAGCCAGACTCGATGAATTTGCTGATGTTATGATAAAAATAGCAAAAGAGGTTGACGAAAATCCGCAAAATATTCTGAGCGCTCCGCACAATGCACCGGTTAAAAGAGTGGATGAAACAAATGCGGCAAGACACCTTGATTTAAGGTGGAAGCCGGAACCAAAATTAGATTAGGGAACAACTTATGCACGAATACTATTTTAAAATCAGAAAAGGCGACATCGAGTTTGAATTTTCTACGACTGACAAATTTACGTTTGAGCAGCAGCTCGGGGATTGGATAAACGGGCTTGTGAACGGAACACCGCTTAAGCAGCCCAAAGAAACTCCTCAATCCGAGCCGGAGCCACAAGCGCAAAGAAGCGGTTTTATAAATGTTAAGGCGCTTGCATCAATAAACGACATGTCAGCTCCGACATTTGACTTCAGCGACACAAAAGAAGATCTGGTTGCAGAAGTGGATTTTGAGAGGGCGCTTGAGGAATCTATACAGAATCCGAAAACTGAAGTTGTTGAAAAAGTCGACACAGGTGCTGATTTTGAGCAGTATTTAAGTACATATAATCCGCAAAACGACATAGACAGGCTGATAGTAGCAGGCATGTATATTTTAAATATTGAAAACAAAGAAATGTTTACGATAAAAGAGCTTAACGCAAAGCTGGTGCCGGCAACAGGCAGCGCAGTCGATCACGCAACAATAGACGAAGCAATAAAACAAAACCTTGTGAGGATTGTTCCCGATTTAACGCAGACAAGCGAATATACTCAATACACGCTCACGGATGAGGGTGAGAATTATTTTATAGTCTAATTAAGAAAAAAGCCCGAGCTGTGTTGTTTTCTCTAGTTCAGCCTCAATAAGAATATTGTGGACAAACTTAGATCTATGCCATTTTGTCACGCCGTATTGTTTTATTGCGTCGACATGTTCCGGAGTAAGATATCCCTTATTTCTATCCCAGCCGTATTTAGGATATCTTCTTGCCAGTCTTTCCATAAGCCTGTCACGGCTCACCTTGGCAAGGATACTTGCTGCAGCTATTGCAGCGGATTTAGAATCGCCTTTAATTACAGTTTTTTGTCTGTGTTTAAAATTATTTATATCCTTATTCCCGTCCACAAGCGTGATGCAGTCCTCGCTGTTGATTTCTTTAATCACTCCGTTGCAGCTTTTTCGCATACATTCAAGCGATGTGCAGAGAATATTTTTTTTATCTATATCTTCAACGCTGCCTTCTTTTATGCAATAAACGCTATTGAGCGTTATAACCTCAAAAAGTTCTTCTCTATGTTTTTCTGAAAGCTGTTTTGAATCATTTAAAATAGCGAGTTTTTCCATAAGTTCTTCATCCGCATTCAAAAAGCAAACAGCTGCAGCAAAAACAGGCCCCGCCCCAGGGCCTCTGCCGGCCTCATCGGTTCCGATTATGTATTTACAGTTGTTTTGAGCAGCTTCTTGAAAATCAAACTCAAAAAGCTCGTGTATTTTACTCTTCAACTTTGTCGTCATCTAAAACAAACCTGCCTATTCTACCGGCTCTGAAATCAGTAAGCACCATAACAGCCGTACGCACGGTATCCGGCTGTGAATTTTTAACAATCCAGTTTCTGCTCTGTGCAATAGCAGCAAGCGAAAAATCCTCATCGATTTTGTAGTAATCTTTTACAGCCTGAGGATATTTTTCTTTTAAAATATTCAAAAGCTCCTGTGCAACCTCTTCATTTTCATAAGCATTCTCACTCACAGAGTTAACCATGGCGAGTTTGCCGGCCTTGAACTGGTCTTCTTGTTTCAGAGGAATTATCCCCGGAGTATCTAAAAGGTCGATTTTTGGATTAACCCTGACCCACTGCTGCTGTCTTGTTACGCCGGCTTTTGCTCCGACTTTTGTTTTGCCTTTTTTTATAAGTTTATTAATAATGCTGGATTTTCCGACATTTGGCATACCTGCAACAACTACTCTGGCCGGTCTTGGCAGCAGACCTTTGGCAACAAGTTTGTCTATCTTAGGTTTTGCAAGCTCTATTACTTTATTTACAATAGTATTAATATCGTTGTTTTTAGACGCGCAAGAGGCAATAACAGGAAAGCCCGTCTGTTTTTTATAGTATTCTATCCACTCCTTGAGTTTTGTTTCATCCGCAAGGTCAGCCTTATTCAACACGATAAGTCTTGGTTTATCTCCGAGAAGTTTTTTTATATCCGGATAAACAGAGCTTTCCGGAATACGTGCGTCGAGCACCTCTATCACAACATCAACAAGGCCGATGAGTTCTTTAAGTTTTTTTTCCGCCTTTGCAATATGCCCAGGATACCAGTGGATATGAGCCATAGTTTTTTCCTTTATATAAATAAAGCGGCATGCCCCTGCCGCTTTATTTTAATTTGTTTCTTAATCGTGGAGTCCTTCTCGCTGGCGCACGGTTTCAGTTTCGTTTAACTCTGAATGCCCGTCTATTCTCTATTTACAGACATATTCTTATAAAAAAGCTTAATGCCTATTTCGTGAAGCCATTTTGCACGCTTCGCCAAAAGCTGTCTTGCTCAGCGGCAAAAGAAGGCAAATCCGCTGTCTTGGATTATTGACGTTCGGACGGAGTAACGTCCGTCCTCACATGGGCACTCGCTCCCTTTGGTCGACTCCGTGCCCGTCAAAATCCGCTCTTGGATTATTGACGTTCGGACGGAGTAACGTCCGTCCTCACATGGGCACTCGCTCCCTTTGGTCGACTCCGTGCCCGTCAAAATCCGCTTCTTGGATTATTGACGTTCACAAGGTTTAGAATTCCGTTTCGAATTTTTATTCTAAAAATTCTACACTACATTAACCTTGTTCACATGGCTGTTCGCTCGTCTGTTTCACAGACTCGACTCCACAGCCGCACAAAATCCGTAAATCCGCTGTCTTGGATTTGCTTATCGCTCGATACTGTCGTTCGCTGCGCTTTGCTTTTGCTCACTTCGTATCTCG
>CALVAT010000126.1 GCA_944325565.1 Candidatus Gastranaerophilales bacterium | reverse complement strand
CTAAAAAATTCAAAACAAAAAAGATTCTTCACATTCGTTCAGAATGACGTATTTATTTTTGTCATTCTGAGGGAGTGCCACCACGTCATTCTGAGGGAGTGCAACGACCGAAGAATCTATGTCATTCTGAAGCGTCTGGCTATTAGGTTTTTGCGATAATTGAGGTGTGTTCAGAATCTGACCAACGTTTTTGGCTGGCCTTCATTACCGGCAAGATCCTGAGCTCGCTTCGCTCCTCAGGATGACATTTCTTTTTCGTCATGAATAGATTCTTTGCTTCGTTCAGAATGACGTATTTATTTTTGTCATCGAATTACGTAACATATACAGCAAGCTTCTTATCACGAAATTTTCTCGAACATTTTATTTTTGTAATAAAATAAGTCTATGGAAAACAAGAATAATTTCACAAAAAAGAAAAAATGCCCCGAAATAAAAATAAAAAACATGGGTGTTGATATAGACAAAAACGAGTACAGAGAAATTGTACTCTCAAATTCTGCCCGACCTGAAGCCGCATTTTACGACAGGTACAGGTAATTTTATAACACAAACATTACAACGAATGCGCCGAATATCAACGCCGGCCCGTATGGAATAACAGTAAGCGCCGAACCGTGTTTTATAGAGGCCAGAAGCTGTCTGCAGCAGTAAAATCCGATACTCGCAAGCAACAGCAGGGCAAACCACTGAAATACTTCCGAATCGAACACATCGAAAAATTCACCTGTTAAAAACAGAACAACCATCACAATAAAGAGCAAAACCCCGTAAAAGAGTTTGTATTCTTTATTTTTAAACCATTTGTACAAAAACACGGGGATTGAACATCCGCCCCATACAAATATACTTAAAAAGAGTATAACAATTGCATTAGAAATACCGAAGAAGGCCCCGAGAGCTCCGAGGATATAGGCATCACCTTCGCCAAAGCAATCACGTTTTGTAATGAGTTTAGCAATAGCAGCAATGCCGGCCATTACTGCATATCCGCCGATTAGGCCCAGTATAGAATATATAAACGCCTGATAAATAACAATCTTATGCCCGTATAACCAGAACATAAGCTTTGTGTTATTAACACCGGCTATATTAAACATGTTATAAACAATCCCGAGCCCCATGAGTATATATGCATGCAAATCAAGTATCACCTTTTCTTTTATATCTGTTACTGTCATTACAATGCACAAAGAAGCCGCCGCAAGCAGAAAGAACAGGTTAAGATTAATTGTCGCAAAAGAATATTTATAATAAATTGCAGCAAAAATAACACCCGTAACAAATTCCACAACCGGATACTGCGGGCTGATTTTTGCGCCGCAATAACGGCATTTTCCTCTTAACATCAAATATGAAAACAGAGGTATGTTGTCATACCATGCGAGTTTATGGTTGCAGCTTGTGCAGTGTGACGGGGGGAGCACAATAGACTCGCCGCTCAAGCCGCGCAGCACAACAACATTCAAAAAGCTGCCAACGCATAATCCGACAATTAAAGCATATAAAACCCAGAACCACTCCATCTTTTCACCCCTGTTTGTTAAGCACTGCGGCGTTTACGTACCATTTTATAGAGCTTGTCGAGAGCCTTTTTAAGTTTTCTTGAAACCTGCATCTGCGATATACCGAGCGTCTTTGCAATATCCTTCTGACTCATGTCCTGAAAATACGTCAAATCTACAATTTTTTTCAAATCAGGATCAATGTTATCAAGGCATTCAAGCAGCATAAGCCTGTCTTCTTTAAGGCTCTGCATCTCTTCGTAACTTATATCAGCAATTTTTTCCCCCCAGTTTGTAAAATCATCCTCACACTGAAGGTTGAGCTGATCGAGAGATATTATAGAAGTTCTTCTGTCAGTTTCCCAGAACTGTTTTATATCAGAAACATCAACATCCATCTTTTGTGCAAGTTCAGAATCAGAAGGTTTTTCCCCAATTTCATCAAGCATCTCCGCAGTAATCTTATTTACACGGAAACACAGCTCCTGTATGGCTCTAGACGGTTTCATGACAGAAGCCTTATCCCTGAGATAATGTCTGATTTCGCCTGTTATAAGATATGTTGCGTAGGATTTAAAATTTCTGCTTATTGAGGGATCAAAAGAGCGGACAGCCTTAATTAACCCCAAAATACCTATCTGGGTAATATCTTCAATAGGGTCAGTGCTCCTTCTTGCTAGAGTTCTCGCGACCCTTTTTGCCAGCGGGAGGCATGCCATTGTTATTAAATTTTGGAGCTCAGCTTTTTTTTTCGGATTTTCTATTTTTAAATATTCGATAAGCCAGCTGTCGACCTGAGCAAAATCTACTACGTCCAACAATAAACCTGCCTCTCTAATTCTTAATTTATTATACCATTTTAATAAAAAATTTGCTAAAATAAACTCATGACATTAAATGAGATTTCTGAATTAAAAAAACAAATAATATTGTATGGTAAAAAGCTCGGTGAAAAAAATATGTCACCGGCCACCTCCGGAAACATCAGCGCACGCTGTGCGGATAATATTTTGATATCAGGTTCCGGAACATGTCTTGCTGATTTAAGCGAAGATGAGATTGTGCTTATTGACAGGAACGCAAACCTTATTGACGGAAAAATAAAACCCTCGTCAGAAAGGAATCTGCACACCGCGATTTATGCAATCCGTCCGGATATAAATGCGATTATACACTGTCATTCGCCCTATGCCTCGGCGTTTGCTGTATGCCGTATACCGCTTTCAAAGCCCATTATTTCCGAAAACGTATTTTATTTTGGAGAAATTCCTGTTGCGCCTTATGCTTTGCCGGGGTCAGAAAAGCTCGTTGAAAACAGCGCAAAATTCTTTGCAAAGCACAATGCTGTTTTGCTCGCAAACCACGGTATTATACTCGGTGCAAAAGATATAAAAAGCGCATATTACCTGATGGAAACAGCAGAAACTTACGCGCAAATATATCTAAACTCTATGCTTTTAGGCGGGGCCAAAGAGTTGAGCAAAAAAGAGATTGAAGAACTCTACGCACTGCGCTGTGCGGCGAAAAGTTAATTATGCAGATAACAGGCGGATCTTTAAAATCAAGAAAAATAGATTCCCCGAAAGGCGCAAATGTACGCCCGACGCTTTCACAAATACGTGAAAGCATTTTTAGCACGCTATATTCTCTTATTGATTTTGAAGAAAAAAACTTTCTTGATGCGTTTGCCGGTTCGGGAATTATGGGGTTCGAAGCTGTATCAAGGGGATTTAAGAGCGCTGCTTTTATTGAAAAGGACAAAAAGACTTTTTATCAAATTAAGAGCAATGCACAAAAGCTGGGCATCGAGGCTGATTTTTTTGCCGGTGATACTTTGAAAATACTGAAAAAAATTGATTCAAACTTTGATGTGATTTATGTTGACCCGCCGTATCAAAGCGGGCTGTATGATGAAGTTCTGGCAACAATAAAATCCCGCGCACTGTTAAAGACAAACGGGATTCTCATTCTTGAGCACCCGAAAGATTTAGCAATAAACACAGACGGCTTTCACACCATAAAAGAAAAAATCTATGCGGATAAAAAATTAACCTATCTGGCGTCAGATTCTTAATGCAGGTATTTAAGATAATTTTAAGCCTTAGTCATTCTGGAGCTTTATTTTCATCGTCATCCCTTGTATATGTTACATAATTCGATGACAAAAATAATTTTTTCTTAACATAAATAGTAAAAATCCGACCTTTGTGTAGTGAATTACAGAAAGTTTCACAAACAACTACAAGCGAGGTTTGTTTGAGGGCTATGTAATTATAACAAACACTTTAATTTATCAAAGGAAAGCAATTTATATAGCCCGAGTTGCCGAGCACAGGTTTGTGTTACTTTCTGTATGAACGGAACAGCAGGTCGGGAGTTTCTTGGGTGTTACCCGTTCTTTGCTCCAAAGAATGGGTAACAAATAAAGTATAAATCTTTGTTTTTATTTTTTCTTATGTTCATTTTCTTTCTTTGTATCTTGCAGGCAAAGAAAGAAAACGAACCAAAAGAAAGAAACCGGCGCTTATTAAAAGAAACAGTTAAGTGTTTTATCAAAGATTTTGCCACGACAAGCTGTGGTCAAAATCTTCTCAAAACACAACTGTTTCTAATCCACTTCCATCAGGGCTCTGCCCTGAAACCCCTACGGCTTACAAAGTAAGCCGTGTATAATAAACAGTGAACATCAAAACTGTATAGAATAATTATTGTTACAAAATTTGTCACCGAATTATGTAACATATACAAGAATGACGTAAAAAAATTCTTCCAGCAAAAAAATAAGCAAAACAAAAGCCCTCAAATTGTTAGAGGGCTTTGTATATTAATGTTGTTATTTGAATTTAATTATG
>CALVAT010000125.1 GCA_944325565.1 Candidatus Gastranaerophilales bacterium | reverse complement strand
TTATTTGAATAATCTCTATAACGATGTGCTGGAACGCTGTATGGAGCTGGAAGATTACATAAAAGAATTTGGATAGTGGATCCTTTGTTTTTTTGTATAAAAATTATTATTCGTTTGTATAAAAAATCTTGTAAAAAACCTTTTTTTGCGGTACTTTTGTCATGAATATGCTCGAGTAAGAAAGAGGAGAAAAACTCATGGCAGAAAGAAAATTAGTAGGAACAGGCGAAATGTTCAAAAAAGCACTTGCTGGCAAATATGCTATCGGTGCTTACAACGTTAACAACATGGAAATCTTGCAAGGTATTGCAGAAGCTGCAGAAGAAACAAGATCACCAATCATTCTTCAGGTATCTGCAGGTGCAAGAAAATACGCTAATCAAACTTACTTAATCAAACTGGTTGAAGCAGCTCTGGCTACAACTACCGTACCTATAGCTCTTCACTTAGACCACGGTGCTGACTTTGATATTTGTAAAGCTTGTATCGACGGCGGTTTCTCATCAGTTATGATTGACGGTTCAAGATTCCCGCTCGAAGAAAACATTGCTTTAACTAAAAAAGTTGTTGAATACGCTCACGAAAGAGGCGTTTCTGTTGAAGCCGAACTCGGTAAACTCGCAGGTGTAGAAGACGATGTTAAAGTTGCTGCTCACCACGCAACTTATACTGACCCTGAAGAAGCAGCAAGATTCGTTAAAGAAACTGGTTGTGACTCTCTGGCTATTGCTATCGGTACTTCTCACGGTGCTTACAAATTCAAAGGCGAAGCTAAACTCGACTTTGAAAGATTGGCTGAATGTAAGAAAGCTATCTATGACGTAGTTGGTTACGATTATCCTATCGTACTTCACGGTTCATCTTCAGTACCTAAAGCATTTGTTGAAAAATGCAATAAATACGGCGGTCAATTACCGGATGCTCAGGGTGTTCCTGAAGAAATGCTTGCATTCGCATCTAAAAACGGTGTAGCTAAAATCAACATCGATACAGACTTGAGATTGGCTATGACTTCTACAATCAGAGAGTTCTTTGTTGAACATCCTGATAAATTCGATCCTCGTGAATATATGGGACCGGGCAGAACAGCCGTTAAAGAAATGGTTATGCACAAAATGAGAGATGTATTAGGTACAGCAGGTCACGCTGACGACTAATAACTTTTATAATTGCATACAAAAAAGTCTTCTGTTTTTAACAGAAGACTTTTTTATTGTATTTTTATTTTTTTATAATTTATACAGCATTATTTGAAGACTTTTCAGCCTTTTTAAGTTTTTCAAATTCAGCGGAATATTTTTGAATATTTCTGAAAACTTCGCTTGCATAACTTTCTTTTGCACTGCTGCTGTTGTATTTTTGCAGAGCCTGCGGAATGTTGCCGCCTGTGGCTTTTAGATGTTTCATATAAACTATCGAACCGACTTTTATATTTAATGAATCTTGATTCTGCAATACATTATATAACGACGCATATGTAGGGTGATCTTTTTTTAGATCGTTTAATGCGCCGTGATAGAGTTTGTCACGGCCTTTTTGATACATATCTTTAACGGTAATATTTGTAATTTGCATCAAACCCTTAGCACCTTTATATTCTAAACCGCTTTGAAAATGTGTTTCTTTTTTTATTATGCAGGCTAAAGTTATCGGATCGGCCTCTAGCTCGTTTGCTACATTCATGATTGTTGAGGCCAATTTGTTTTTGTTTAAGTTTTTGGGAATACTTTTGTCTTCTTCCATAATTCTTAAAACCACCTGTTTTTGGAGCATTCGAGTTTTTTGTAGCTCAGGACTCAAAACATAGTTGTATGTCTGGTTTGCCTGTGGCCAGAGTCTGAATAAAGAATCTCTAAAATTTGTAAAATGTGGGACAACATAGGGCATCGGGCCCATTTTTTCACCTTTGGGGAGCTGGGTAATTATTAAATCCGGTTTTGCTGTTGTTGTTCTAACGAATTGTTCTACGACAGGCTGGCGCAGCAAATGGCCTGTCTGCATTGCAGCAAGTGTCCCCATTGCACCGTATTCGATAGCTCTGGCGAATTTTTTTATTTTTCTGTTTTTATTCAGATTAATTCTGTAGGCCCTGTATATTACTGCAGGCTTTGTTAACTTACGGAGCATTTTTTTGTCCTCTGGTTATTAATATAAAAGTGATTTCGGCAAAAGATATAATATCACAAAAGTTATTAAAAATGTAAATAACTTGAACTGCAAAATTTTAAACAATATAATAGATTAACCATGGGTGATAACAAATTTAAACAGGTATTAGAAAACATTCCAGAGATTTTATCGTCGGACGATGATCTTGATAAAAATTTTGCTAAATCAATATTGCAGTTTCAACAAATAGTAGATTTTGATTGTGCATATATTTGTTATCTTAATGCAGGCTGCGCTAATATACAGTATAGAATGTTTTCTTGTAAAGAATTGCCTGTTTCTCCCGAGGAAAATGTAATTAATTTCCCCGAAATCTTAAAGACTAAATTGTATGACAATGAAGTTTTTACATTTGATGAAGATTCTGCATTTTTTAATGCATTAAAACTTCAAAAAACCGGCTCTGATTTTTTGATAGCAAAACTGAACATCAGAGAAACTGTGTTCGGTTTTATGCTGATTGCACGTACAAGGGAATATCCATTTACAAAACAGGATGAAGAACTATCTAAAGCAATGGCTGCCTTAATTTCATATTCTATTAAGGATTCTGAACTATCTAATGTGTTTAAACTGCAGCTCAGGGCCTTGCAAGACAGCATTGTTGAGAAAACAGAGGCCTTTGCAACAATAAAAAAACAGAATGAAAAGATTCTTGCTGCGGATAAGGTTAAAAATGAATTTCTTGCAAATATTTCTCATGAACTGAGAACCCCTCTCAATGCGATAATCGGTTTTTCCGAGGCTTTAAATATGAAGATATTCGGCCCGTTAAATGAAAAACAGACGGAATATGTTACTGATATTCATGTATCCGGATTGCATTTGCTGGGTATGATAAATGAAATTCTTGAGCTTTCTAAAATAGAGGCCAAAGCAATAAAACTTGCGCTTTCTAGATTTAATTTGCAAACCTCGGTTAATGAAGTTGTAAATATCGTAAGACCGCTTGCGAATAAAAAAAATATTGAACTTAACAAATCTGCAAAGGATTTTCTTGAAATAGAAGCTGATTATCAAAAAATACAGCAGATTTTGTACAACCTTTTGAGTAATGCGATAAAGTTTACTCCTGATTGCGGAAAAATTGAAATCGGCTATAAAAAACAGGAAGATAGAGTCCTTTTGTGGGTTCAAGATACTGGCGTCGGTATTGATAAAAAATATGAGGGTAAAATTTTTGGCAAGTTTGTTCAACTGAATAATGTTTATTCTAAAAAAGAGAGCTCAACAGGGCTGGGGTTGACTATAACAAAAGAACTTGTCGAACTTCATAACGGGAAAATATGGTTTGAAAGCGTATTGGGCGAGGGAACAACTTTTTATGTTGAGATGCCTCTGCTGCAGCCTAAGAAAAAACACACTAGCGATAAAGAAGATTAATAACTTATGTCAAAAATACTTGTAATCGAAGATAACGAACTTAATTTAAAATTGATGAAAGATATTCTTGAGGCACAATCTTATACGGTTGATGTTGCAACAGACGGGCGTGACGGGCTTGATAAGGCAATAGAAAACGATTATGCACTAATAATTTTAGATATTCAAATGCCGGTGGTTTCGGGATATGATTTTTTACGCGAATATGATAAATCGGCTCCTGTCGTCGTGGTTTCGGCCTGTGCAATGGAAAACGAAGTTAATAAAGCAAAAGAACTCGGTTGTGCTGATTATATTTCAAAACCAATACAGCTTGTTGAATTTTTGAATACCGTTAAAAAGTATGTAGATTAATTAGTAATTCTTATAAACCTAAAAATCCTTTGTTAATAAGCTTTTTGTATGATTTTTTTATCCCATTTTTGTAACAAATTGTAAATACTCGTCCCTAAAAGCGTTATAAAATTGAAAAATTGGGAATTAAGTATATAGAGGCAAAAAACATGAGGATAGTATTATGGAACGGAACGTTAATAATGATAAAAGATTAAAACCCTTGTCCTGCAAGGCTTTAAGCTGTAGGAGGGGCTGTAAGCTGCAAAAGCAGACCCTGAGTGAAAATTCCCCCTGTGATTATAAAGTTTTCCCGTATTATCTTGAGGCTACCACGCGTCATTCTGAGCGTAGCGAAGAATCTAATAGAAAACTCAATCAAGAATCTAAAAATATAATCTGTCATCCTGAGGAAACGCAGTGCCCGAAGGATCTACGTGTTTCCAAAGATTCTTCGGTCGTTCCACTCCTTCAGAATGACGATTTGATGTGCCATCCGGAGTCTCTTTACGTCATTCTGAGCGAAAGCAAGGACTCCGTGCAAAAGTTGACTAAATGTCAAGTTTTGAATGGAGGTATGCTAAGTCAGAAGCAAAGCTTCT
>CALVAT010000124.1 GCA_944325565.1 Candidatus Gastranaerophilales bacterium | reverse complement strand
AAAGATGGAAGAGTAACCAATGCGGAAATTCAGGCCTTCAGTCTTAAGGCAGACGAAGAAAAACTTAAAACAGAATATCAGTCCTTTAAGCCAAGCTCTATGAGCGTATTTTATTCGGACAGCGATTCTGACAGCGAACCGTCAAGCCTTATTGACAACCTGTATCCGAAGGACGAATCATAAAAAATTAGCTCATTTATTCGATATAGGAGCCTCTTTTATAAAGCGGCTTCTATTTTTTTAAGCTGTCTTTGATTACAATCAGATTATTCATAATTTTCATTTGTGTTGTCGGCAACACAACATCATTTAAGCCGTTAGCAATGCTTAAAACAGAGCCCGCTTTTAAGACAACTTCTTCTCCCCTGTATGTAAAAGTATAGTCATCCTGTCTGTCTGATCTGATAGTAATTTTGTCCATTCCTGCCACCTGGTAGATTAAATAATTTTGTTACTTGTTTATTATAACAAAAAAGTATAAAATATTAATACTCTATACAGGTATTAATTTTGTTCCTACATTATTTACTATCGGGAGAGGCGACTCGAAAACTGTGAAGTATACCTACCGTAAAATTTTACGCCAGTAGGAAACGGATTAGTCAAGGCACTCACCCACCTGCGAGCCACGCAGGTAACAAAATCATATCTGTGTAGAGCTTTTTTATTGCTTTTCTCAGGTCAAATAGCAAGTATGTAAATTTTTGTTAATTTTTAGGGGTTTTTATAAAAAATTATGTTTAAAAATTTGAAAAATGGGAATTATTAATATAGAAGAACAAAAAGGCTGGTGATTCAATATGTCAGTAAGCGCAATATCTTCATACATGATGTCAGTATACGTACCGTCTAGCGGTGCTACTAATCAGGCTGAGCAAAATGACCTTGAATACCAGCTTATTTTACAAGAATTACAAGCTATGGGCATTGCATCCTCCGGTGACAAAACAACTGATAAGTTGAAGCTTGAAACTGCAAAATCATATCTGGAAATGTTGCAATCCCAGAGCGATTCTTCTTCTATTAAAGACAGAAGTTCTATCCCCTTTGATGATGTAATGAATACTCTAAATCTTACAATCACTGGAGATTTGGACGAAGACTACGATACAACAATCGACAGACTGGATTATGAAATTTATCTTGCCTCTTCGGATGAAGAGGAAGAATACTATCAGGCATTGAAAGATCTTGTTGAAAGTGATTACAACACCGCAAAAGAAAATCGTATAAGCTATTCCTCTAGCTACAGCCAGACTTCTATGTTGAATCAATATCTGGCTCTTATGGGTTTATAACAACATTCTATTTTCCATAACTTTACTATATTCTTATATTCGCCTCCCGATTATCAAAGTCGGGTTATTTTTTTGCCTAAAAACACACTTTCAAGCTGCTGGTTAAGTTTGTCTATAATAACCTGATAGTTTTCATTCACCGGCGTGGGCTTAGCAGTTTGTATTATATCAAGAAATATTGACGCACTTTTTGGCGGAAGTTTGCTGTCTAGAAAAACCTGAGAGTATGCGACCTGTTTTCTCGCCGGCACTATCAAACCGCTTTGCGCCAATTTAGAAAGTGAATAAGGCGAAGATATAAATTCAATAAACTTAATCGCCTCGGCTTTGTGCATTGAATTTTTGGACAGAGCATAACCTGAAGCATCTATATTAACAATGGAGCCTTTTTTGCCCGAGGGAAAGTTTATAATATCCCAATCAAATCCGGCCTCCTGCCTGTATTTTGGAACAAGCCATCTGCCTGAAATCTGCATTGCAATTTTTTGCTGCAAAAACATCTGTGCCATTGTACGGCTTGCGCTCTGGGATTTTTTCGGAGCAATATTGTATTTGTTAGCGAAATCAGAATACAGGTTAATCGAATCTATTGCATTTTTTTCTGTTATAGTCAATTTTTTACCGTCATCACTCAATACAGAAGCTCCGTTGCTGAACAAAAACGGCATAACATACAACAGGTCTGTTTCATAACTTAAACCGAAAACTTCGCCGTTTGATTTTGTTTTAAACTGTTTTGAAATACTTATCAAATCCTCAATTGTCCAGCCTCTTGATGGATATGGAATGCGGTATCTGTCAAAAAGATTTTTGTTGTAATAAACAACAAGATTAGAAACATCTCTCGGGATTGCATAAATCTTTTTGTCAAAAGTAAAACAATCAACAGATTTTTGAAAAAACTCGTCCCTTTTTATATATGGTGTCAAATCCTCTAAGAGATTGGCTTTTACATATTTTGGAAGATAATAATTGTTAATAAAAACAACATCGGGTGCAAGGTTAGACGCATACAAAAGATGCAGCTTTTGAAAATAATTCTGCGGTATGTGAACAAATTCTATTTTTATATCAGGATTTTTCTGTTCAAACTCCTCTATTAACGGCAAAAGAAACGATATTTCGCTTTGAGAACCCCAACTTGAAAATTTGATAACAACTCTCTTGTCATCAACACTGTTTTTTGATAACAAAAACACAAGAAACAACAAAATTAAAAATACTAAGCCGATTATCTTTTTCATTTATTAAAATAAAATTACTATTTACAGGTTAACAAGTAAATTCATTTTTTTATCAGACACTTCAACAAGAGCCTGATAGTTATCGAGTTTTATAATATATCTTTCCTTAGATTTTTGTGTTTCTGAAAGTCTTGCTCTTATTTCTTTTGTTTTAACGTTATCGAACTGATTCAAAAGAAAAATATCGTCATTAATATAACCTATCAAAGAATACTTTCTATTGTATTCAACAAGACAAAATCCCTTGTTAGAAGCAAGAGGAGAAGTATACAAAAGTATTGGATTCTGTGATTTTTCAACAGGTGAAGAAAAATATTTTTGTACAAAATTATTCGGAATTTCTTTTGTATTTATTCTATGCTGTGTTGATGGAGTAGTTTTATCAATAGGATTTTCGCTATTGCTGTCCTGTTGATAAATACGTTTGCTGGCGATTGGAATATGATATTTTTCAAGCTCCTCATCCAGCTCTTCTGTATCTTTTTCTTCTATTTTTATATTGCCTATGACCTGTTCTTCCTCATTACAATCAGACATTACATCCTTAAAAGTTTTTACAGCAATATATACAATCGCAAACGGGAAAGTCACAAGAGCAAATATAGCAAGAAAAGTGCCTATATCAAAATTTTTTTTCGGTGGAATATATCTTGTACGTTCAGGCGGAAGCGTACCATCAATCAGCTGCTGAGCCTCGGGATTATATTTCGGATCAAGAACTTTGTATTTGTAATCCGAAGCCGCTGCATAATTTCCGGAATTAAACACCAGCAATATAAAAATGATGCAGTTAAATATAATTTTTAATATATTATTTTTTGTTGCGTGTTCCATTTGTCAGATACACCCGATATCTAGATAATAATGTCCGACCGGCTGTTAACATTGTAACAAAAAGCCGGTTTATTTTTCAACTTTATTGTTAAGAAAATCAACAAGCCCTTTAAGCCCGAGCTTGTAGCTGTCAGCACCGAAACCACAAATCTGTCCGATACAAACAGGCGCAATAAAAGAATTTTTTCTAAATTCTTCTCTTGCATGAATATTGGAGATATGTACTTCGACAGCGCTTAGTGCAACAGCGCTAATCGCATCACGGATGGCAACGCTTGTATGCGTATATGCTGCGGGGTTAATAACAATTCCCTGACAATCTTTTTTCGCACTTTGTATTCTGTCTACAATTTCGCCTTCAATATTGCTTTGAAAAGTTTCAATTTCAACTCCGAGTTCTTTTGTGTACTCCTTAAGCTGAGCATTGATATTCTCCATTGTCAAAGCCCCGTAAATTTCAGGCTCACGTGTTCCAAGAAGATTGATATTAGGTCCGTTGATAATTAATATTTTCATACAACTAATCTATCATGGAGCTAACGGCTTTGTCTAATTTTAATTTTGCATTATAATATGATTGGGTCAAAGATTAGTAGAAGTACAGGTTTTAAAAAATTATGATAGAAATGAAAGTAATGGGTATAGCACTTGATACAAGAACGGGCTCTCCGATTGTAGTATTGCACGATATTGATAACAGAAAAGCGCTGCCTATATGGATTGGTTCAGCCGAAGCAAGTGCGATTATTAGAAAAATAGAAAACATTTCAGTCTCACGCCCTATGACCCACGATCTGGTTATACAGATTGTTGAAAAACTCGGCGGAAATATTGACAGAATTGAAATAAACGACGTTGAAAAAGAAACCTATTATGCAAATATCTATCTTACAAAAGGCGATGAAGAAGTCGTAATCGATGCAAGACCTTCGGATGCAATAGCTATTGCAATAAGAGTTGATGCACCGATTTATGTTACGGCGAACGTTCTGGCTAATGGTTCAGTTTCCTGTGACGCAGCAAAAGATGAAGAGGAAGCACAGGAGTTCAGAAACTTTATTCAATCCATCAAACCCTCTGATTTTGAAAAACTGCTCAAACACGATAAAGAATCTGACCAGTAA
>CALVAT010000123.1 GCA_944325565.1 Candidatus Gastranaerophilales bacterium | reverse complement strand
GTCATTCTTGTATATGTTACGTAATTCACAGTAGTTTTCTAATCCCTTTGTAAAATAAAAGTTTATACGAAAATAGATATTTAATCATCTTTGTGCTATTTTATAGGCATTGAATATATAAAACACCTGAGAGAGGCAATAATGGAAAATACTAAGACTGTTAACTTTAGCGAGTTGCCGACTACTTATGACGCAAAAGCTACTGAAGAAAGAATTTATAAATTTTGGGAGGATAACGAATGCTTTAAAGCTGATGCAAAATCTCCTAAAAAGCCGTTTTCAATAGTTATCCCGCCTCCGAACGTTACAGGTGTACTGCATATGGGACACGCTATTGATGAAACTCTGCAGGATATTCTTGTTCGTTATCACAGAATGTCAGGTTATGAAACTTTATGGGTTCCTGGGACTGACCACGCAGGTATTGCGACACAAAACGTTGTTGAAAAACAGTTGAGAGCAGAAGGTACAAACCGCCACGAACTGGGTAGAGAAAAGTTTTTGGAACGTACATGGGAATGGGCAAACGAGCACAAAAGCGCTATCTTAGACCAGTGCAAACGCCTCGGGGCATCTTTTGACCGTACGAGAGAAAGATTTACACTCGACAAAGGCTGTTCTGACGCTGTTAAAGAGGTTTTTGTCAGATTGTACGAAAAAGGCTTGATATACAAAGGCTCTTACATCGTAAACTGGTGCCCGCGCTGTCAGTCAGCAATTTCAGACGTTGAAACAGAATATGAAACAGAAGCAAGCCACCTGTGGGAAATCAGCTATTCTTTAAAAGATGAACCCGGTGCGATTGTAATTGCGACAACAAGACCCGAAACTATGTTCGGCGATGCTGCTATTGCTGTTAACCCGACAGATTACAAATACAAAGATTTAATCGGTAAAACCGTTGTTATTCCTCTCACAGGAAGAGAAATTCCTATCATTGCCGATGAATATGTTGATAAAAAATTCGGTACCGGTGCATTAAAAATTACTCCGGCGCACGACCCGAATGATTATGAAATTGCTAAACGCCACAACCTCAAACCTATCTGGGTTATTGACGGTGAAGGCAAGATGAAGGCCTGTGCGGAAGTTCCGGAAGAACTCCACGGCTTAGACCGCGACGAAGCACGTAAGAAAACAGTTGATATGCTGCGTTATCACAATGATTTAATTAGAATCACCGACCTTGAGCATAACGTAGGCAAATGTCAGAGATGCCACACAACCATTGAACCTCTTTTAAGCGAACAATGGTTTGTGAAAATGAAACCTCTCGCAGAAGCTGCAATCAGAGCGGTAAAAACGGGTGAAATTAAATTTGTTCCTGAAAAATGGGAGAAAAATTATCTCGGCTGGATGGAAAATATTCGTGACTGGTGTATTTCCCGCCAATTGTGGTGGGGACATCAGATTCCCGCATATTATCACAACCAAACAGGCAAAATGGTTGTTGCAAAAGAAAATCCTGATCCTGAAAATTATACTCAGGAAACCGATGTTCTTGACACCTGGTTTTCATCAGGCTTGTGGCCATTCTCTACAATGGGCTGGCCTAATAAGGAGTCAGAAGATTTCAAAAAATTCTATCCTACAACAACTCTTGTAACCGGTTTTGATATCATTTTCTTCTGGGTTGCAAGAATGATTACCATGGGGTACGAATTTACGGGCAAAGCACCTTTTTCAACTGTATATATTCACGGTTTAATACGTGATGAAAAAGGTCAGAAGATGTCAAAATCAAAAGGCAACACCGTTGACCCTGTTATCATTATCGACAAATACGGCTGCGATGCATTGAGATTCACAATGACATCAATGTGTACATACGGCGGTCAGGATATTAAAATCAGTGAAGACAAGTTTGAATACGGCAGAAACTTTGCAAACAAAATCTGGAACGCTTCAAGATTTGTTCTTATGAACCTTGAAGGCGTGGATAACAAAGCGATTGACACAGATAACCTGACAATTGCTGACAGATGGATTTTGCATAGACTTAACGAAACTGCAAAACTCGTTAATGAAAATATTCAAACTTACAGAATAGGTGAAACAGCTCACGTATTGTACGACTTTTTCTGGAACGAATACTGTGACTGGTATGTTGAGATTGCGAAAATCCAATTGCAGGATGCCGCCCAAAAGGTAAATACACAGAGAGTTTTGAGATACGTTCTTGATATGGCTTTGAGAATGCTGCACCCGATTATGCCGCATATTACTGAGGCTATCTGGCAGTTGATTCCGCAGGAGAAAGAAACAATAGGCATTATCAAGGCAGAGTTTCCTACATACAAAAAAGAATTTGTTTTTGAAACCGAAAACAAAGAAATGGAGCTTGTTTTTGAAACTATTAAATCTTTAAGAAACGTACGTCAGGGCTTGAATATCCCGCTTTCTGCACAGATGAATATTACAATCCTTGCCGGTGCTTCGGAAAAACCGATTTTTGAGGCGGTTGTACCTTACTTAAAGCGTCTTGCAAGAATAGAGAGCGTTGAGTTTAAAGGCGAAGATACCCAGATGCCTAAGAAGTCTGCTTCTGCGGTTGTCGGAAATTCAAAAATAATTATTCCGCTTGAAGGTTTGATTAATTTTGACGAAGAAATTGCCCGTCAGAACAAGAAAATTGAAAAACTCAACAAAGAAAAAATGAGCCTTGAGGGCAGACTGAAGAACAAAAACTTTGTTGAAAAAGCACCTAAAGAGTTGATTGAAGAAACTCAGGCCCGTGCAGATGAGCTGAATGCACAAATTAATGCAATAAAAGAGCTTATTGAAACGTTAAAATAAGGGGAAATTCGATATAAAAAGCAGGTCTGAATTTATTAAGGCCTGCTTTTTTTATGTTGATTAAATTTTTTTATTTTTATCTTAATAATTTGAAATAACTGGCAAAAAATAATTTTTACGTGTTTTAATCCCCGCATAATACATTGAAAGGCAGATGGCCGTGACATTTAATGTTGGTTTAAGAATTTTTCATAGTAATAAGAAGAATATCAATTATTTTTTGTATAGAAAAGAATATTTGGACTATGCAGAAACTCTTCTTGCAAAAGTTGGGAAAAATGGAAGAAGTGTTAAGTCCATAGGCAGCAAAGTAATGCTGAAAACAAAACTTTATCGCAATGATTCTGTTGCCACAGAAAAAACAATCAAAAATGGCATAAGCATGTTACCTGCTGAATTTAAAATTTTTCATAGTAACAAAGATGACCAAACATATCTTTTAATGAAGGATAGAGTTGGCCAATTAAGATTTTATAGAAAAACAGCAGAAAACCAGTATGAATTTCTTTCTTCCAAGAAATCTGTAAATGAAGGTGTATCTATTGAAAAGAAATATAAAGATGGAAGCGTGGCAGTTGTTCCTAAAAGATATTCGACGGGGAATAAATTTTCTTTTTCTGATAAAAAATCTGTTTTGAGCGGTATGGTTGTGACGGGGCATCTTGATTTGTATAAAATTACAGAAATCGAAGGTAATTTAGAATCTTTAAGAAAAAGATTTGCTAATAATTATCATTTAAAGAAATTATTAAATTCGGTCAAAAATACACATACACCCAAAGATAGCTTTGTAAATATTTTGAAATTTTTTGTAGATATTTAACAGAGATACGAAATTAATAAGTTTTTTTGTTTTCGCCTGCTCCGTCGAGTGTTAGATTAAACTTAATAAATCATTCAATTTTACGCAACTTGAACCGTATAACCTAATTCTTTAATAATTTTCAATGCCGTGGATAATTGCGGCTGCTGTTCACCATTGAATATTGCGTAAAGATTGCTTCTTGAGATACCCGTTTTTTTAGAAATTCCTGAAATAGAATCTTTGGCTCTTACTGCATATTCCAATGCTTTTACAAAAGCGTTTAAATCATTGTCCTGTAAAAATTCTTCAAAACCGATGTTTATCCATTGTTTTATATCATCGTCAGTCTTCAAATCGTTTAAAATATATTCGTTAAAAGGTTTTGATTTAGTCATTGTTAAGCCTCCATTGTTTAAGAAGTTCTTGTGCTTTCTCAATATCTTTAGATTGTTTTGATTTATCACCGCCGTTTATCAATAAAATTATTTTATTGTTTTCTTCGGTATAATAAACCCTGTATCCTTTACCGAAAGCAAAGCGCAACTCTGATATATCATCAGACAACTTTTTGTAATCACCGAAATTTCCGTCTTCAATTCTTAGAATTCTTTGGTTTATTCGTTTTCTGGTAATGCTGTCCAGAGAATTTAACCATTCTATTATCGGGGCTTTACCGTTTGGCAATATAAGATATTCAATAGAATACTTTTTTATAATTATACTGTACTGTATACAGGACATTTTGTCAATTGATATGGGTTTCTAGTAATAATTCTTCTCCTGTGGAGTTTGCTATAGCAAACTCTTACGTCGCTGTCGTCCAGTGTCAAAATGCCGGCAAAACTCAATGTTTTGACCGGCATTTTTCACATCCGTTTGCTTTTTTGTTTTCGCCTGCTCCGTCGGAGCACGGCTCAAACTTCAAA
>CALVAT010000122.1 GCA_944325565.1 Candidatus Gastranaerophilales bacterium | reverse complement strand
TACATAATAAATATTATCATTGGATTGATTATGCTCATAAATCAATATTTTTCCTTATAATTTAAAGTTTAATTAAGAATTATGCGGCTTGTTGTTTTGCCGGTAAAATAGAATATATATTGTTGAGTATTACGTTGGGGAATTCTAAAAACTTATGAAAAATATACGTAATTTGCTAAAAATCTTGTCTGCAATGCTTGTTGTTTTTTGTACAAACAGTGCAGTGCAGGCTGCAGTAGCTTTTCCGACTATTACTGTTGGAATGACTAATGCAAACACTCCTCAGGAGTTTACACAGGGTGTGCAAATTCTTATCCTGTTAACTATCTTAACTCTTGCACCAAGTATTTTTATTATGTGCACGGCGTTTATAAGGATTATTATTGTGCTTGCCCTGACCAGACAGGCGATAGGAACTTCTACTCTGCCGCCGAATCAGGTCCTTGCGGGTCTGGCTCTTATTTTGACATTTTTCGTTATGGCGCCTACATTTAACAAAATCAATGAAACTGCTATTCAGCCGTATATGAAAAATCAGATTACACAACAGGTTGCACTGGATAAAGCAATACAACCTTTGAGAGAGTTTATGATTAAACATACCGAAGAAAAAGAGCTCGGATTGTTTTTGAGTATGGCAAAAATAGAAAAACCTAAAAATTGGCAGGATGTACCCACTTATACATTGATTCCGGCTTTTGTTATTACAGAGTTAAAAACTTCTTTTAAGATAGGTTTTGTAATATTTTTGCCGTTTCTGGTTATAGATATTGTTGTAGCGAGTATTCTGGTTTCAATGGGTATGTTATTCTTGCCGCCCACCACGGTAGCAATGCCGTTTAAGCTGATACTTTTCGTTATGATAGACGGCTGGTATCTTGTTACTAAAACTCTGCTTGAGGGGTTTGTTACCTGATGACAGGCAGGAGTTTCTCTGCAATTTTAGATAATTAAAAAAGGAAAATTATATAAATGGATGACGTAGCTTTTTTAACGCTTACACAAGATGTTTTAATACTTATATTGATATTATCTACTCCCGTTCTGGTTATCAGTATGGTTGTAGGGCTAGTAATCAGTATATTCCAGGCAGTTACCCAAATTCAAGAATCTACTTTGACTTTTGTTCCTAAAATAATTGCCGGTATTCTAACTCTGATTATATTAATGCCGTGGATGCTAAATATGTTTGTTTCAAGAAGCACTGAAATGTTTGATTACATACAGACAATGATTAAATAATATGAGACGGGAGATTAATCACATTGCAGCCTAATTTGCTAACAATATTTTCACCGTCAAATATACTGATTTTTGTGCTGATTTTTACGAGAATCAGCGGTATGATTTTTTCAATGCCTTTGATATCTACATATCCCATACCTCAGCAGGTGAAGATATGGCTCGGAGCACTGGTTGCATTTATACTTTTTCCTATGGTTGCTGCGCATCAGTCATTTATTGTTCCGCACAGTATTCCAGAAGTGCTTGTTTATCTTGTGAGAGAATTTGCAATAGGTTATGTTATTGGCTTTTGTGCTAACTTTTTGTTTGCGGCTGTACAAATCGGCGGGGAATTTGTGAGTATACAGGTTGGGCTATCTATGAGTCAGGTGCTGGATCCTGCAACAGGCGAAAGTACGCAAATTCTTTCACAGATGTATACCTATCTTGCTACGATGGTATTTATAGGATTGAATGCACATCAGTGGCTTTTTGCTGCTATTTACAAAAGTTTTCAGGCATTTCCGCCTGGAATAGAGTATATTTTTACGGGGAATATTGTTTCTCAGGTATTGCATATGTCATCTGAAATGTTCGCTATAGGCATAAGTATGATTTTACCAATATTCTGTGTTATGTTTGTATCAGAAGTATTAATGGGCTTTATGTCTAAAATGATGCCCCAGATGAATATATTTATGGTGGCAATACCGCTTAAAATATATATAGGTATTGTTTTGATGTTGATGTTTATATCACCTACGGTAAGTTATCTTGCTGCAGTGACACAAAACTATTTGAAAGGTATATTAAATCTTTTTATATAAACAAAGGTAAAATATGGCAGACGAAAAAACGGAAGAGGCGACCCCCAAGCGGCGGGAAGACGAGCGAAAAAAAGGGAATATTGCACGAAGTCAGGATATGACTTCAGCGTTGACCGTTACAATAGGAGTCGGTCTGCTTTTTGTTATGGCACCACGTATTCTGGAAAAGCTCAAGAACCTTTTGTATTATACTCTTACACACTTAGATCCAGATTCTATTGAAACCAATGATATAATTGCACTTTTTGCGCCTTATGCAAAAGTTACTGGAGAGATGCTTTTGCCGTTTTTGCTCGGGCTTGCTTTTGCAACAATAATAATCATGCGTATTCAGGTCGGGGCATTGTTCGCAACAGAAAAAATAAAACCCAAGCTGGACAAATTTCAGCCTTCAAACATTGTTCAGGGGCTTAAACGTATGTTCAATCCGTTTGAACCTAAAAATTTAATAGAGATTACAAAATCCTTTTTAAAGGTTGGAATAGTTGGATACTGCGGCTTTTCTACGGTTATGGGAAGAAAAGATGAGTTGTTGGGATTGCTCGGGGTTGATATTCATACTGCTTTTACTGTACTGGCGAGTATTTTAACCCAGATGATTTTAAATATTATTGTTGCAATGCTTATTATTGGTTTTATAGATAAGAAATATTCTGACTACGAATATAACAAATCAATAAAAATGACTAAACAGGAAATTAAAGATGAATGGAAAAACATGGAAGGGGATCCTGTTATCAAGTCAAAACTTAAATCAGCACAGATGCAGTTTATGAAACAAAAGATGCTTACCGCAGTGCCGAATGCTGATGTTGTTGTTGCTAATCCGACACATTTTTCCGTTGCTTTAAAATATGACAAATCTATTGCTCCTGCTCCAGTCGTTGTTGCAAAAGGTGTAGATTATATGGCCTTTAAGATACGCGAAATTGCCAAAGCAAATGATGTACCTATTGTGGAAAACAAACCGCTCGCACGTTCTTTATATAAACTCGTAAAAGTTGATGAAGTTATACCGGCTGATTTATATGTTGCGGTGGCTGAGATTCTTGCGTTTGTTTATGGAAAAGAAGGCCCGCCCAGTATGCGTATTAAAAATCCGAACTTGAATCCGAATGCAAGACGATAACGTTTAGTTTAAGTATTGATTAAGTCTGCCGGAGTTTATTAGTTCTTTTAATTCTGAATACCCGCCAATATGTTTTCCGTTGATGGTAATTTGAGGTACAGTTGCTCTTCCTGAAGGAATTTCAAATAATTCAGCAAGTTTATGCCGGATTTCTTCCTCGTTGTGAGAGATATCATATTCTGTGTAATCGAGGTAATTGTCATTCAGCTTTTCTTTAGCTTTCTGGCAAAAAGGGCATGTTGGTATTGTATAAATTTCTATGTCATTAGTTTTTGTCATAAAGGGATTATGACGTATTGGTAAAAAAATTTAATTCCCTTCGGGGACTATTTTTATTCTCCAATAATGCGTGACAAAATAGAATTGACAACATCTATAAGTGTATTACCCAAAAAGACAAGCATCAAAAGTATCGCAAACCATTTTTGGATATCTTTGACAAGTATTACTCTTTTTTTAGAACGCTGATCGGTTAATTCTTTATATTCGTCTTTATTCGGAGCTTTGGGTAAATCTTCTTCCAGCTTTTCTATAACAGAATTGTATTTGATTTTTATTATTGTTGTATAAGCATCTTGATTGGAAATCCACATTATACAAGAAGCAATACCAAATATATCGACCCCAAGAAGCAGAAAATATTCTGTCGGCAAAATCATTTTTGCAAATATGAGCATAAACAACAGAACGGCACTAAAAATCATAAAGAATCTATTAATCGTAAAAGAACGATTTATAAAGCTTTCTTTCATTTCGTTATAAATTCTATACTGCTCAAGTATTAAATGTTTTTCGTCCATTTATATGCTCCCTGTGTTTTTATTATTTTAACATTATAAAAATAAAGATATCAAACACTTTTTTACTAGAATTAATAACTTATGTTACAAGGATTTTATAAAATAGCAAAAAAAATGATTTATGCGTTTTATACTTGTAAGTGTAAAAGGAGTGTGAAAGCATGATTCAACCTTTAAATTATACAAATGTAAATTGCTGTGGAACTACGAGAAAACAATCTTTTGGTCAAAGTGAAGCGGCAGGTGAACATAAAAGACCTTCAAAAGCTGCAAGACTGGCAGGGTATACAGCAACCCAGTTCGCTGCAGGTGCTATAGTTAGCGGTGTCTTTGACGGGTTGACAAATCTATATCGAACAGTAATGAAGAATAAGCCCTTAATGCCATTTAAAGATATGATAGGAAGTGCTGGCTATACTGGCACAGCGTTTGCTATAATTGGTCTTGTATTTACAGCAGTAGCTGCGGCTATGGCAAAAAGAAGAGAACAATAATTCTATTTAACTACAACATAACACTATTACAACAAAAAGTCCTGTATTTGTATACGGGGCTTTTTAGTTTA
>CALVAT010000121.1 GCA_944325565.1 Candidatus Gastranaerophilales bacterium | reverse complement strand
ATCTATACTCGAGAGCTCTGCTCTCTAAGCATTGAGTTACTTCCGCAAATTTAGTTGTCAGCCCTGCCTTCCAAGTTTTTAAGGCAGGTAGTATTAGTTGCTACTTAGAAGCATTTAGCTTTCAGTGGTCGGGATGACAGGATTCGAACCTGCGACCCCCTCGTCCCAAGCGAGGTGCGCTACCAAGCTGCGCTACATCCCGACATATTATGTTGTTATCCCGTAGCGCACCTACGTTGCTACCTCTCGTTCGAAATGACATTTAGTCATTTCGCCCTCGGCAGAGTCAAGCTGCGCTACATCCCGATATTATGTTGTTAATCTGTCCGGCACAGCTTGGTTTGAAATTTTATACATCACGCAGAAGCTTTGCTTCTGACTTAGCCCTCTCAGAAAATCAACATTTAGTTGCTTTTCTTCGGCCGAGTCTCCATTTCGACTTGACATTTAGTCAACTCTCAACGGAGTCCTTGCTACATTCCTTATTATATTGACAGATTAAACTTGCATTGAATGTTTTTGCAAAATAACAACTTATTTTAATTTTTCAATGTACAAACACTGTTTCAAAACAGTACTTAAAGTTTATCAACAACATATATAGCCGTCAAGTTATGCTACATTTTTCTTGTAACTTTGATAATATGCCAGCCGAATCTTGTTTCTACAGGTTCTGATATTCCTCCAATAGGCGTTGAAAAAGCGGCATTTTCGAATTCTGGAACCATCTGTCCTCTGTTAAAATAACCTAAATCACCGCCCTTTTCTTTTGAAGGACACAAAGAATACTGTTTTGCGAGAGTGTCAAAATCCGCACCATTATCAAGCATTTTCTTTATCTCTAGTGCTTCTTCTTTTGTTTTTACAAGAATATGTTTTGCTCTTACTGTTCTGTAGACTTTTTGAGGTGCTTCATCTTCTGCAGCACAAACTCTATCTGCAGAATAGTTCATGACAGGTAAGGCAATAGAAGCTGCAAAAATACTTAAAAATAAAAGTTTTGTTAAAAACATTTTTTTCATCTTAAACTCTCCGTTTAATTACTTTTTCAAATTTTAAATAAAAAAGTAAATTGTTACAATCGTCAGACGGGGGTATTTTTATACCCTTCCGTATGCATCTTCATATCTTATGATATCGTCTTCTGAAATGTAATCCCCCTTCTGGACTTCTATAATCCTTAATTCTTTGTCATAGGGATTTTGAAGCGAATGAATAGCCTTTAGCGGAATATCAATACTCTGGCCTGCCTGCAGGTTATAATTTTTTCCGTCTAATACAACAAGCGCCTCACCTTCCAGTACAACCCAGTGTTCTGATCTATGGTTATGTGATTGAATAGAAAGTTTTTGTTTTGGGGATACACTGATTATCTTGGTTAAATAACCTTCACCGTCAGCAAGACAGGTATAATAGCCCCAGGGCCTGAAGACGGTTTTGTGTATTGTTTTTGTGCTCAAATTATCGGCAGATAGCTTGTCATAAAGCTTTTTAACGTCTTGAGATTCCTCTTTTTTACATGCCATTACAGCGTCTTCTGTTTCTACAAGTATAACGTCCTCAAGCCCTGATACAGCGACAAGTTTTTTTGCGCTATAAATAAGGGAATTCTTTACATTGTTTGCAATAACATTTCCCTCAATAACATTGCCATCTGTATCTTTTTCTTTAACGTCATAGAGCGATTTCCAACTGCCAAGGTCATTCCAGTCTGATTCCAGAACCACCATAGCTGTTTTGTCTGATTTTTCCATAACAGCGTAATCGATTGAAATATTTGGCATCTTTTCGTAAATGCAGTATGGTATGGCTAAAGATTTAGAATAATCCAGCTCATCTAAATTTTCGAAAATTTCAGGCGCATGCTGTCTTATTTCTTGCTCCCAAACAGAAGCTTTAGCGCAGAACATACCGCTATTCCAGTAGTAACAGCCTGCTTCTATATATTTTTGAGCAGTGTTTTCATCAGGCTTTTCTTCAAAGTGTTCAACTTTATATCCATTTTTTATGCTTTGAGCTGTTTTTATATAGCCGTAGCCTGTTTCAGGATAAGTCGGCCTGATTCCAAAAGTAACAATATAACCTTCCTGCGCAAGTTCTTTTGCTTTTTTTACGGTGTTTTCAAATGCCGTTACATTTTTTATCAGGTGATCAGAAGGCAAAACAATTATTTCTTCGTCTTTGTTTGAGATTTGTTTTATATACTCAACAGCACAGGCAATTGCAGGTGCTGTATTCTTGCCCATAGGCTCTGATATTACGTTTCCATTTGAATTTATTTGTCTTAATTGGAATTTAACGTCATTGGCATGTTTAATATTTGTAATGCACAATGTTTTTGAATCATCAACAATATTTTCAAGTCTTTTGACTGTACTTTGTAAAAGACTATTATCCCCGTGTATTGCAATAAGCTGTTTTGGGTATAAATCTCTGCTTAATGGCCACAGCCTGCTTCCCGAGCCTCCTGCAAGAATGATTGCGTACATTTTCTACTCCTCAAAATACTGTTTTTATAATCTTTAGAATAAGTTTACTTTAATATAACTGTCAATTCAATATTTATATTTTAAAAGCACTGAAAGTATTTGACTTTGGCAGAGGATATCGTAATGTGCTTATCTGTGTTTTGGGATGCGAAACTTGTGGTGCCGGCAGTTCTCCGCCTGAAAGACGTGCATTTTTTCTCATAAGTCTTTTTTGTGAGTAATTGGCCATCATGTTTCTGACTATAGGGGTTATTATGTTACATGCCAAAATTGAAGCCCCGACAGCAGCAATTACTCCGACACCATTTTTATATCCATTAAAGTTTCTTTGTACGTCTTCTACAAAATCAATTTGCTGCTCCAGATTTCTGCCTTTGGCAAGATTTTCAAAAGCTGCTTTAAAATCAGGCCCCGGATTGAAACCTTCTGGAATATTTGTACCTTTAAGGTAATTAAGCGTACCATCTAAGAAGGTACTCATATTTTGTCTTTGTTTTTTGACTTTTGAAATCCCGTAGTTTCTAAATGTTTCTGCAAAACCCTTTATGAATTCAAGATTTGAACGTGAATCAGGCTTCATGATTTTTAAAAAGTCGTTGCTTTTTTTTGTCATGTAGCTGATATTTTCAGACATGTGATCGCCGATGTTTTTTATAACCTGACAAATAGAATAATAAAGCCCGACGTTTACTATTCCATCTGCAATCTCTTGAGGTATAAGAAAACGTTTTTCTTTTTTGTCGATGTCTTTGTTGCGTGCAAGCATGAGTATCTGGGCTAAAGCTGATAAAACCCAGCCTGCTGCTCCGAGGTGAATAAGCGCAATACCTACATCATCAGCGTATTTGCCGTTCCACACTTTATTAGCAAGACCTTCAAAGATATTTCCCTTAAGCAGCGGCATTGTCTCTTGCCTCCATCTGTTGTTGTTCTAGTCGGTCGTGCTCAATACGGCTTTTGATTCTTTTTGTCAGCGCTTTTGTGATGACTTTAGTAAGCGGAGCATCAATTAAGAAGTTTGTGAATACCATCACACCTGTAGCGAATATTGTACCGATTGTTTTTATTGAATTGTTGTATTTGTTGATAAAATCTTCTTTTTTAATTTTTGTTTTGGTGCAGTCGAATTCAGGTAAAAGCACGTCATATTTTGATTTTCTCTTGATTTCTTCAAGATATTTAGGCCCTTCTTTTAAGACATATCTAGAAAATCTTTTAGCAATAAAAATTGTTGCGTAACGTACACCAACACCGACGACAGTGCCGGCAACGATTTTGCCGATTGTTCTTGCAACAGAAACAGCTCTTGTATCCTCGTCAGCTGAGCGGTTGTTTAAATCAATAAATGGTTGTGTAGCAAGCGCCGTAGCACCCTGTATAAAACGCTGCTCCGGTGAATTAATATATTTGCCGATACCTGTTACTATCTTTTCGGCTCTGTTACTAATGACAATCGACATTTCGCTATTCCGCCACAACTATTCATATAAAACGTAAAATGAAATTTTTTTGCTAGTGAGTTTACAAAAATTTATTTAGCAAGAGCAAAACCGCTGTATGTTGCGGTTAAGCCTAGAATTAAACTGGCTGACATATACAAAATTGCCTGTAATATTTTTCCGTCTTTAATGAAGCAGAATGATTCGCAGCTGAAAGTGCTAAACGTAGTCAGACCGCCTAAAAAGCCTACAGTCAAAAACAATTTTATCTCAGGAGATATGATATCTGCTTTTTGCAATGTCATGCCAAAAATATAACCGATAAGAAAACAACCGGCCAGGTTAGCGCAAAATGTGCCAGCATACATATACTGGGCTCCTAATAGCTTTGAGACAGCCTGCGTTATCAGATACCTTATGACAGCACCGATTCCTCCGCCTGTAAATACAGCAATCAGGTTTATCATTGCGTTTCCCTTTTTTTACTATCCAATTGTAAACCAAATAATTTTAAATTATCGAATTCTTTAGAAAATTTTTATAAGCTTGGTTTTCTTTGTAAATAAAACTTTTAATTGATTTTTTAATTCCATATTTGTAACAAATTGTAAATATTCATTCCTAAAAGCGTTATAAAATTGAAAAATTGGGAATTAAGTATATAGAGGCAAAAAACATGAGGATAGTATTATGGAAC
>CALVAT010000120.1 GCA_944325565.1 Candidatus Gastranaerophilales bacterium | reverse complement strand
TATTAGGCGTTTGGCGTTGAGTATTGTTTGCAACTTGCTCGTTGTTAAAGTTGTTAGGTGTTTTACATTGAGTTTTTAAAAGATGGAGTTTTGCCTCTAACGCGATATCTGAAGGCGACGCAGAAACTGTAAAAGCGCAGGCATGTGGTTCTTTGTACGCGTCCGCAAAACAAAAGAGCACCTCGCTATCTTTTGTTCTCATAAAACTCTCGAGCAGCCCCGCACTGAAGGTGTTTTCTCCTGCGGCAAGAGCGTTGTAGCTGCTATTTATTTTGTTGAGCAGTGAAAACTGGCCCGCAACGCTATTATGCACAGAACCGCCAAAGGTAAACGGCGACACCTCGTTGTCCTGCTGATACTGGCTTATTATTTTGTTCAGCCTGTCGAGTTCACCGTATTGCGAGGCAAAAACTATCTCGCTTCCGCGGCCTGTGTAAGCTTTGTGCATAACACTGAGCGCTATTTTGTCCACAAGACTGAGCTTTCTTCTGGACATAGGCGGTATAAAAGACAGGTCAATCTTTTCTTGAACGTCCTCTCCGTCTAAAAAGTTTATGTTAGAAATATAAAATACATTTTTTTGATTCATGGTAGTATTATATCAAATATGACAAATATTTCTATCACATCATACAGCGCGATTTGTGACCTCGGAAGCGGGGTAAAAGAGATTTTTAAAAATTCGCTTTTGCCGGACGCGGATTTTTTTGAATGCGATGATTGCATTGTTAAAGGAACAAATTTGTATTTTGGCAAGGTTAAAACACCTTTGCCGGAAATCAGCGACCCTAAATTTAACACAAGAACAAATGCACTGCTTTTGCATTGCGTTAACGCAATCCGCAAGGATATAGACGTGCTTGTTGAAAAATACGGCAAAGATAGAATCGGCGTAGTCGCCGGAACAACAAACGCCGGCGTCAATGAGTATGAGATGAGCGGGGAAGTTTTTCATTCGCAGATTGGCTCTGTGGCAATATTTTTAAAAGAACATCTTGGCCTAAAAAGCTATTGCACAGGCGTTTCTACAGCGTGCACCTCAGGTATTAAAGCGTTTTCAACAGGCGTAAAACTTCTCGAAAACGGAGTCTGCGACGCTGTTTTATGTGCTGCTGCAGATTCACTGTCTAAAACACCTGTTTTCGGGTTCAGCGCACTCGAGGTTATGTCAGCCTCAAAGTGCAAACCTTTTTCAAAAAACAGGGACGGGATTAATATAGGCGAGGGCGCAGCGCTTTTTGTGCTGGAAAAAGACGTGAATAAAGGCATAAAAATACTCGGTATCGGCGAGACCTCGGACGCTTATCACAGCGCAACCCCTGACCCGCAAGGCGTTCAGGCGGCAAAGGCAATAGAATTTGCGCTGAAGCAAGCCGGACTTGAGCCTGATGATATTGATTATATAAACCTTCACGGCACGGGCACGCTTACAAATGACATTATGGAAGCGAACGCGGTTTATAAGATTTTTAAAGATAAAATCCCGACAAGCTCGACAAAATCCCTCACAGGCCATTGCCTCGGGGCTTCGTCAGGCGTGGAAAGCGCATTATGTCTTGCTTTTCTTGATGATGAAATAAATCCTGAAAAATATCTTGTTCCGCATAACTTTGACGGGGTTTATGATACCTCAATTCCAGAAATAAGGCTGGCAAAACACGGTGAAAAGGCTAAAAACAACCGTTATGTTATGTGCAACGCTTTTGGCTTCGGCGGTTCGAATGCGGTTATTATCTTTGGAAAATCCGGAGCCGGAAGCGCTGAGCCGGATTATACAAAAGCTCTTTTGTCGCAGATTCTTCCGCACGATGCGCCGATGATACTCATAGATGGCATTTTAGAGGTAAACCTTGAGGAAAAATATGTCCGGACAGTTGTTGAAATAAATAAAGACAAAGTGTTTTTTGATGAAACAATACAGGGCGTTTCACCGCTCGCGGGAATAGAGTTTATGGCACAGTCAATAGGCTGCTACTCTTATTTCAGGCGCGGCGGAGGTGAGCCGAAGGTGGGCTTTTTGCTCGGCAGCCGTTCTTACAGTTGTTCGCTTGAAAAGTTTGAGGACTGCAAAAGCTATGAAGTTATTGCGAGAGAGGTGTTTGGCGACAACGAACTTGTTTCATTCGAGTGTTTTATCTATAATGATGGTATAGAATGTGCAAAAGCGGTGGTTAACGCATATCAGCCCGAAGATTTTGATTCTTCAAAAATAAATCTTTAGGCTTGCGGGGAGAATTAAATGAGTAAAGAAATTCTTGTGACAGGCTCATCCAGAGGTATAGGCAAAGAAATCGCACTTTATCTTGCTAACAGCGGATACGATGTGGTTTTGAACTGCAGAAACAATATAGAACAGGCGCTTGAGATCCAAAAACAGATACAGGCTGCCGGACAAAAAGCAAGGGTTCTTCAATTCGACGTAAAAGACCGCAAAAAATGTTTTGAAATTCTTGAAAACGATATTAAACAAAACGGTGTATATTTTGGCGTAGTACTTAACGCCGGCATTGCAAGGGATAACGTGTTCCCTATTATGACGGAAACCGAGTGGGACGACGTTATCGGCACAAACCTCGGCAGCTTTTATAATGTTTTAAAACCGGTAATCATGCCGATGATTGAGAAAAAGATTAAAGGGAGAATAGTGACTCTTTCTTCTATTTCCGGCCTGCGCGGCAACCGCGGACAGGTGAACTACAGCGCGTCTAAAGCCGGTATAATAGGCGCAACAAAAGCACTGAGCCTTGAGCTTGCAAAACGCGGTATTACGGTGAACTGCGTTGCTCCGGGTGTTATAGAATCTGATATGACAAAAGATTTGCCGCAAGACGAGGTGAAAAAACTTATCCCGATGAAACGAATGGGAACAGGCAAAGAAGTTGCCAGCCTTGTAAACTATCTTATGAGCGAAGACGCTTCTTATATAACGGGGCAGGTGATATCTGTTAACGGGGGGCTCTATTCGTGAGAAGGGTTGTTGTTACTGGGATGGCGCTGGCGAGCCCGCTCGGAAGCAGTGTCAACGATGCTTATTCGAGGCTTATGCGTCTTAAAAACTGCATTGAATACGAGCCTGCTTATGAGGTTTATCAGCACCTTAATGCAAAACTCTGCTCGAAAGTCAGGGATTTTGTCGTGCCCGAACATTTCAACAGAAAAGTCACAAGAACCATGGGGCGTGTTGCTCTGATGAGCACGGTTGTGACAGAACAGGCGCTGGCTGATGCGGGGCTTCTTGGTGATGAAATTATTTCCTCTGAAAATACAGGCGTGAGCTACGGTTCTTCCTCTGGTTCGCTGGAGTCCATCATTGATTTTTACACGATGGAAGCAGAGAAAAAGGTTAAGGGGATAAACTCCGGCTCTTATATAAAAATGATGCCGCAAACAACAAGCGTTAATATTTCGCTTTATTTTAAAACAAAAGGCCGGCTTATGCCGTCTTCGACAGCCTGTACTTCCGGCTCAATGGGGATAGGTTTTGCTTATGAGGCGATAAAAAACGGCTATGAAACTGTTATGATATCAGGCGGAGCCGAGGAGCTTCACCCGACACAGATAGCAGTTTTTGACACGCTTTATGCAACGAGTCTGCAAAACGCTCATCCTGAACTTACCCCGAGGCCCTTTGATAAAGACCGTGACGGGCTTGTTATTGGAGAAGGGGCCGGCACGCTTATCCTTGAAGAATACGAACATGCAAAAAAACGCGGTGCAAAAATTTACGCGGAGGTTATAGGTTTTGGCACAACGACAGACGGCTCGCATATAACCAACCCTAACCACGAAACAATGGGCAGTGCACTAAAAAGAGCTCTCAAAGACGCACAGGTCGACCCTGAAAAAATAGGCTACATAAACGCGCACGGCACGGCAACGCACAACGGGGATATTGCCGAAAGCATTGCTACGTTTGAGGTATTTAATCGTGCGGTGCCGATAAGTTCAATAAAAAGCTATACCGGCCACACATTAGGCGCATGCGGAGCGATAGAGGCTATTTTGTCAATAGAAATGATGAACAGAGGCTGGTTCTCCCCGACTTTGAATCTTGAAAACGTTGATCCGGATTGCGCAAACCTTGATTATATAAAAAAAGATGGCCGTGAAATCAAAACGGATATTGTTATGTCGAACAACTTTGCTTTTGGCGGAATCAACACCTCTTTGATTTTTAAGAGGGTTTAGTCTTTTTTTGCTTTTAATGCGCGCAGGGATTGCTTGTACTCCTGTTTAAGGCACATCTTCTGGTTTGTTAAATCTACGATTTGTTTTTGATACGCAAGAATCTGGGCTTTGACTGTCGGGTCGTTGCAATAGTCGTCGGATGCAAGCTCCTGTATTGCGAGCATTTTGCCCTTAACCTGTGCGTTGATTACTTTGTTTTTTATCATTTTTTTATTGTGCAGCATTTTCTTCTGCTGGCGGTATGTACAGCCGCAATCCGCATTGGCTGCAGCCGCGCCCATAACCATAATAATAAACAGCGACAATATTTTTTTCATAAATACTCCTTATTATTTTATTTACGAAAATAATCAAGATAGAAATTATTCACAATTCCCCTGAAAGATGCCTGACAGGCTAGAATATTTATTTCAGGGGGGTAGGTGTTTTTTGGTTTTGTGCTCAGGATTGTATATGTTACGTAATTCGATGACAAAAATTGTAAAAACTATTCTATACAGTTTGATATTCATTGTTTATTATACACGGCTCACAAAGTGAGCCGTAGGGGTTTCAGGGCGGAGCCCTGATGGAA
>CALVAT010000119.1 GCA_944325565.1 Candidatus Gastranaerophilales bacterium | reverse complement strand
GTTCTCAAAACAGGTTCAGCAATAGTTAAACCAACAATATCATACTCTTTTGATATATCGTTAATAACTCTTGTTACCTCATCAATTTTCATCCCATCAGGAACAACTCCAGCCGCAGCAATAATTTCATTAGGTTCTAAAACATCCAAATCGAAATGAATGACAACATGCTTTGCTCCTGTTGATTTAATCCAATCAAGGATTTTTGAACTATTTTCAGAAACTTCTTGAACGGTCACATGTTTTATTCCGTATTCCTGCTGACGGTCTTTGATTTGTTGTCTTTCCCAATCCCTTAACCCGACAAAAAGTATTTTATCTGCACTTATTGACGCAGGAAGCTCAGAAATTATTCCACTATCCCCCTTGCCCATAATAGCAGTGACGGCCATTGCGTGATAACCGTTATATGTTTTATCCTCAGGCAAAGTTATATCGGGATGCGCATCTATCCATATCATAACAATATCATCTTTATATTTATTTGCCAGATAAGTAAAGGGAACAACGCTTACAGAACACTCACCGCCTAAAACAACAACTCTGGACGGATTTGTTTTATTCAGAATATTTAGAGCATTTTTTGTCTGCTGCAAAATAGACTGATAGCCAAGAATACCGTTTTCTTCCACTCTTTTTGTATTATTGCTGACAGGAACAGTATATGTCTTTTGCTGGGTTTCAGGCGCTAAAAAATTTAACAAATAAGCACCGAGCACATAGCTTCTTGAGGCATCATCAGGTTTTAGCTCAGGCAGCAGTCTTGTAATATTACCACCTTGCCACTGCGGATAAATAAGCCTGATTGTTTCCTGATTATTCATATTTTTCCCATCTTTAGCATAAACATTCGTCATACCGATAAAAATAGCCAATAATAAAACAAAAATTCTGATAAATCTTCTCATAACAATCCTCATTTTTGTTTATTATAACAAAATTATCCCACCTAATCACCCTTTTTAGGAACTTTTAATAAAAACCCGAAGGGAATCAATATAAATGCGACAAGCGCAAACATCTCAAAAACATCTACATAAGACATAAGCCTTGCCTGAGAGAGCATTTGTTTGTACAAAAGCCCGCCTGCCTTGTGCGTGGCATAATTAGACGCAAATTGCATAAAATGTCCCGCCATCGAATGCATTCTTGTCTGAAAAGCAAGATTAAAGTTTGAAAGATTGTGCACAAGATATGTCTGATGAACCTGAGAGAGTCTTGCCACAAGGGTTGATGACATAGAAACAACAAACGCTGTCATAACACATTTACACAAACTGTGCAGCCCCGCGCCCGCAGAAAGCTGTGACTTTGGCAGTGTTCCGAGTACCAACGCAGATACGGGAATAAAAACAAGTATTACCCCTATTCCCATAAGAATATTGGGAATAATAACGTAGTCAAATGATATTGCAAGATTCAAATTTGCATACATTATTGTAGAAAGCCCGAGGAAAAAGAATCCTGAAGCAATCAAAATTCTGTTATCCAAAAACTCTACCATAGGACCTATAATCATCAGCATAACAATACAGGAAAACACCCTCGGCGCCAAAGACATACCGCTCAACATGGCTGTATAACCCATAAGACTCTGCAAAAAGCTCGGCAAAAGCACAATCGTTACGTAAATAATCATGTTAACAGACGACCCGAGAATCGTTCCTATAAAAAAGTTTTTGTCCTTGAAAATACGAAGGTTAACAATGGGGCTGTGGTACTCAAGCTCCCAGATAACAAAGAAAATAAACGAGAACAAAGAAATTCCCGCAAGCCAGCAAATCCATGTACAATCAAACCAGTTATACTGCTGACCTTTATCCAGTACAATCTGCATTGACATAAGCCACAAGACAAGCGCCAAAAATCCGACATAATCAACTTTATCAGGCTTTATCCTGTCTTTAAGTTCCGCTACATTGCAGTGAACAAGTACTACGGAAAATATTCCGACAGGGATATTGGCAAGATAAATCCACTGCCACGCGGAGTTGTCGACGATAAACCCGCCGAAAGTAGGCCCCATAATAGAAAAAACCATTACGGCAAGCGCAAATAACGCCATAGCCTGCCCTCTTTTGTTATAAGGAAAACTTGCAATCAATATTGCCTGAGAAATAGGCATCATAGGCCCTCCGCCTATCCCCTGAATAAGACGCCCGACAACAAGGAAGTTCAGGCTAGGTGCAAATGCACATATAATTGAGCCTATGGTAAATATTGTAATAAATACCTTCAAAAACATAACCCTGCCCATGTAGTTTTCGAGCCAGCCAGTCAGCGGAATCAGGATTGCATTGGCAATCATATAAATTGTGATAACCCAGTTAGCCTCATCAACCGTAGAGCCGAAATACCCTGCGATATACGGTATTGCAACGTTTGTAGCGGAAGTTGCAAGCATCGCAAACGATGTCGGCAGCAAAATCGTGAAAGCTACAAGCCACAACGGTGCTTCTTTAGGCGTTTTTATCTTCGGCAGAGGATTGCCGGTTTGTGTTACAACTTCGGTAGTGGTCATACAGATACGTCCTTATCTGACTTTAACTTCCGGTACTACAGACATGCCGGGGACTATGTTATATCCTGAAATATCTTCTTCAAATACGATTTTTACGGGCACCCTCTGTACAATTTTCACATAGCTGCCCACAGCGTTTTCAGGCGGGAACAAACTTGCTTTAGCGCCTGTTGCACGCTGAATGCTATCCACTTTGCCTTTGAACTTTTTGCCGGGGTATGTATCAATCTTAATCGTAACAGGTTGTCCCGGTTTCATGTAAGTTAACTGAGTCTCTTTAAAGTTAGCAACGACCCACACCTTTTGAGGAACAATCGCAAACATCGGCTGTGCGGTTTGCAGGTAATTGCCAAGCTCAACCGTTCTGTTGGTTATAAGACCGTCCTGAGGCGCATAAATCTTTGTATAAGAAAGGTTTAATTCATCAGTTTTCACCTGAGCTTCGAGTTTTTCAATGTCAGCTAAAGAAGCTTCTTTTTTAGCCTTTGCACTATCAAGCATTGCCTTAGCAGCTCTCTGACGTTCTATTGCTGAATTGTGGTTTGATTTTGCAACGGTAAGAGCTGTTTTACTGGAGTCGTAATCCTGCTTTGACGCTATACCTTCTTTATACATTGCGGAATATCTTTTGAAATCCTTTTTAGCAAAATCAAGTTTTGATGTAGTCGAAGCAATGTCGTGTGCTGATTCTTCCAACCCTGATTCTGACCTTGTGATATCTTTTTCAGATATGTTCAAAGCTGCTTTAGCCTGCGCGAGCTGTGCTTTTGACTGCGCAAGTTTTGCCTCGTAGTCGTTAGGGTCAATAACAATTAACAAATCGCCTTTTTTAACGGGTTTGTTATCATCAATAAGCATTTGCACAACCGGTCCAGATACCCTCGGTGCAACTGAAACAATATGCCCTTCAACAAAAGCATCATCTGTTGATTGGAAATGCAAAGCGTGCACCATAAAGTAAATACCCGTAAGAAAAAATACCACTGCAGTAATTGCAGGAACAATGACCCTTTTCTTTTTATAACTAGGACGGTGGTCTTCGCCGTCGTCTTCTTCATCCAGTTCTTCAGTTTTTTCTTTTTCCGGTTTTATGTTTTCATCCTCCGGAGTAATGTTGTCATTTTGTTTCGGTTGTTGTTTTTGTTCTTTGTTACTCATATATTATTCCTTCTGATTATTTAATCTAGTGTCGTCTTTTGAGCTTCGAGCTTTTGAAGCTCAAAGACTTCTCGAACAGTCTTAAATTTGTAAAGTTACCTTTTCTTTCATATTTTTTAGCATTTGTTCTAGAATTTTTAATGTTTTTTCAAGGTCTTCCTCACTTATTCCACGGGCAGTGATTGCTCTTAATTCCCACATAGTAGGTACTATTTTATTTCTCATCGCAATCCCATCTTTTGTTACAGAAACCTTGTATACTTTTCTTTTATTTACATCTTCTGTTCTTTTAACAAGACCTTTTTGTTCAAGTATATTTATAATCCTTGTTACATTGGGCCTATCTTTATATAAAATTTCAGAGATTTGTCTTTGGTAAAGTTCTCCGCCGGAGTCCATGATTATGGATAGCACAAGGTACTGTTCCGGTGTGATTTCAAATTTTTTCTGGGCATATTTTTGCAATGCCATCACTCTGGAAAATACGCCAGTTGCAACAAGCATCGCGCCAACTCTTTTGTTCAAAAGATTGTTTTGTGTTTCGGTTTCCTGCATAGTGTTCTCTCACAAGGAATCTTAACGATTCTAACCACACGAAAATATCTTATTATTATTAACAATTATTTAAGGAAATATTGCACTAAAATATTTTCTTGTGTTATCATCATAACACAAGAATAAAAAATGGAAGATTAATTTTTATGAAGAAATTACTTAGCGCATTAATAACACTTTTATTTGTCGTGCAAATTTTTGCACCGCTTGATTCAACGACCGCTCAGGCAAGAAAAAATAAAAAAGAACAAAACGAAGAAGCCCTACATACTCAATACCTAAATTTGCAGTGGTGGGAAAAATACAACGACCCGATTTTAACAGGGTATTTACAAGAGTTATACGATAAAAACCATGACCTGAAAATCGCCGCACTTAAGGTAAAAGAAGGTGAAAAAATGGTTAAGGTTTCTTTAGCCAACGAGCTGCCTCAAATAACTTTTGACGGCAACTTAGGCAGGGTAATGAGATCCAGTGACCAGTATTTCGGCAATATGGTCATCCCGAGTTATGCTCAATACGGATACCAGTTCCCGTTTACCGCTACTTATGAAGTGGACATCTGGGG
>CALVAT010000118.1 GCA_944325565.1 Candidatus Gastranaerophilales bacterium | reverse complement strand
GTGGAAAAAGAAGGCAAAGGTGAGCAGGTGCTGGCTGCGGTCAGCCGGCAGCAACTGCGACACTAGATTAGTTAAAATGTAGGGAATAATTCTTCACAATCGTTTATGATTAAGGGCGAAAAATTTACTTTAAAACCTGTCTGTTATATCATTCTGGTATAGGGTTACAAACATTAATAACAGAAAAACAGGTATAAATATGGACAGCTCAAAATTAAGAAATATAGCCATCATCGCTCACGTTGACCACGGTAAAACAACGCTTGTGGATTGTATGCTCAAACAGTGCGGTGTATTCCGCCAGAACGAAGTTGTACAGGAACGCGTTTTAGACAGCAATGATTTGGAACGTGAAAGAGGTATTACTATTCTTGCAAAAAACGTTTCGGTTCACTATAAGGGGTATAAAATCAATATCGTGGATACCCCAGGCCACGCAGATTTTGGCGGTGAGGTTGAACGTGTTCTCGGTATGGTAGACGGCGCACTGCTTATTGTTGATGCTGCAGAAGGCCCTATGCCGCAGACAAGATTTGTTCTGCAAAAAGCTCTTGAGCTGGGTATAAGAGTTATTGTTGTTATAAATAAAATTGACAAACCAGCAGCCGATCCTGATGAAACTTTAAACAAGGTATTCGACTTATTTACTGAATTGACTGACGATGAGTATTTGATAGACTTCCCTGTAATTTATTCAAGCAGCTTGCACGGCTTTGCCAAAAAAGAACTTACTGACGAATCAAAAGACATTATCCCGCTTTTGGATTCTATTATTGAAAACATTAAACCTCCGCTTGCCGACGCAACAAAGGACTTGCAATTCCATGTAACAACACTTGATTACAATGAATATGTCGGCAGAATCGCTATTGGCAGAATCGTCAACGGCTCAATAAAATCACAGGAACAGGTAAGCCATATACATACTGACGGCTCTGTTACAAGGGGGAAAGTTGTAAAACTGTTTGGGTTTGAAGACCTCGGACGTGTTGAAATTAAAGAGGCTTCTGCCGGTGATATTGTGGGCATAGCTGGATTCCCTGATGTACAGATAGGCGAAACAATTGCTGCTTTAGAAAATCCGCAGGCTTTGCCGTTGATTAAAATTGATGAACCTACTTTGCAGATGAATTTTTCTGTCAACAATAGTCCGTTTGCCGGTCAGGAGGGCAAATTTGTTACTTCAAGACAGTTGAGAAAAAGACTCTATCAGGAGCTGGAAAAAAATGTATCTTTAAGAGTTGAAGATACTGATTCTACTGACGTATTTAAAGTTTCGGGCAGAGGCGAGCTCCATTTGAGTATTCTTATTGAAACTATGCGTCGTGAAGGATTTGAGTTTCAGGTTTCAAAGCCAGAGGTTATTTATAAAACAATTAATGAAGAAACTTATGAGCCGTTTGAAGACCTGTTGATAGATGTTCCTGAGGAATGTGCTGGCGGGTGTATAGAAAAACTTGCCGGCAGAAAGGGTGAAATGCTTGAAATGCAAGCAGTGGGCACGCGTTCTAAAATGAGATTTTTAATCCCGTCAAGAGGGTTAATCGGCTTTAGAGGTGAATTTATTCGAATGACCCGCGGTGAAGGTATTATGAACCACACTTTTGCTGAATATAAACCCTATGCAGGCGATATAAATCGTCAGAGAATGGGCTCTCTTATTGCCCACGAAGAAGGCGAGGCTGTACCTTATGCACTTGCTCAGTTTGAAGACAGAGGCGTATTCTTTGTTACTCCTAAAACAAGAGTATACAGGGGTATGATTGTTGGCGAATGCAACCGTTCTCAGGATATTCCGGTTAATGTATGCAAAACCAAAAAACTTACCAATATGAGAACAGCAACAGCAGATGTTATGGTTACTTTGCAGGCGCCAAGACTTCTTTCTCTTGAGGAATGTCTTGAATATATTTCTGATGACGAGCTTGTGGAAGTTACTCCTAAAAATATAAGAATGAGAAAATACGATCTTGTTAAGTTGAGATAAGCGCTGACATTATTCTGAGCACAGCTAAGAATCTATCATACTCTGGATTTTATTTTCAAATTATAAAAGATATTCTAGCCCGACAGATTTAATAATCTGTCGGGCAATTTAATTTGCAAAATTTCTTATTAAAATACCATTGCTACAGATTAAGGAGATATGAATATGCCGCAATTTAACAACTCATGCAATGTGCAGCGTTGTGACAAAAAATTGACAAAAGAAGAACTTATTCGCGGAATCCGTTTTAATATAGCTGCAGAATATGAGGCAATACAGCTTTATGAACAGATTAAAGAATCTAGCGATAACGAACTTGTACACAAAGTCTTAACGGATATTGCCAACGAAGAAAAAGAACACGCCGGTGAACTTTTTAAACTTCTTATCACTCTTGACCCTCAGGAAGCAAAATACTACGCCGAAGGTGCTCATGAAGTAGAAGATATGATGAAAGATAAAAAAGATTAGAGATAAAAAGGGAGATTTCTATGAGTCAGGTAGAAAAAACAAAAGAAAATTTGGAAATGTGCAATTGTTTGAAATGTCCTTCTTATACAACTTCATGTAAGATTAAAGAAGTACCTCACAATCTTGTAGATATGCTCAAAGGTATAGAAAATGTTGAAGGGCTTGAAAACCTGTTTTGTGCTTATACAAAAAGCAGATGCATAGACGAAGATAAAGGCTGCCTTTGCAATGTTTGCAGAGTCCATGACAAATACGATCTTGAAGAAGGTCATTACTGTATAACAGAGGGCGGTTACTAGACTTTTTATAAATCTTATCAGTCCCCCGCAGCTCTACGCTATAAGGGGGATTGATATTGCGGTTGCTATAAAAAAACCTTATAATAAATATGTATTTACATAATTTATGAGGTCTTAATGGATATATTTAATGCCTGGCAGCTCTGGTGTATAGCAGGGGTTGTGTTCTTTATTATAGAAATGTTTACGCCTGTAATGTTTTTCTTTAACCTTGCACTGGCGTGTTTTATAGCTGCAATATGTGCTGCATGCGGGATTTTACCGATTGTTCAGGTAATAATATTTGCTGTATTTTCTGTAATATTTTTAATCTGGCTCAGACCGGTGCTTGTAAAATACAAAAATAAACCGGAAAACGAAACCGTTGATATGTATACAGGAAAAGCTGCTAAGGTAATAAAAACAGTTACAAAAGACGGCGGGCGTATTTATATATTTGATGAAGAATGGCCTGCTGTATCTCTTAATGAAAATGATGTATTCAATGAAGGTGAGTACGTCAAGATTGTTAAAACAGAAAACATGCTGATGTATGTTGAAGGAAAGAATGCCGGTTAATGTGTATAATTTTTGTCGAAAATAATGAAGAAATAATTGTGGAAAGATTCGGCAAATTCCACAGAAAACTCACAGGGGGAGTCCATTTTTTGTTGCCTTTTGTTGAAAAGCTTAGAGGGCTGCAGGATCCAGCTAACCCTAAAAAATATATTAATAACGGTAAAATTAAAACAACAGAAGAAATTTTTTACTTTCCAAAAGACAACAGAATTTTCTTTGCAAAGGACAAATCCGAATTGCAGATGAAAGCCGACGTTGTATACAAGATTGAAGATTCTTACAAAGCCGTCTATGAAGTGGATTATCTTTTTGATGCAATAAATCAACTTTGTGCTGGTATTATACAAAGCAGACTTTTAGATGCACCAGTGGACGTAAATCAGATTGATTACCTGCAAAAATTGACACAAAATGTGATAGAAACAGCGAATGAATACTCACAAAAATGGGGGGTAAAAATTTTAAAGTTTGAACTTAAACAAATAACGGATACTAACGGTGTAAGACAAAATTTTTGATAAATAAACAGTAAAAAAGAGAACAAGGAAAAAGGAGAAAAAATGGGAATTTTACTAATTGTATTACTGGTTTTGATAGTCTGCTACTTTCTTGCAGGTATTAAGATTATTCAACAGGAAGAGGCAATGATTATTGAAAGACTCGGTGCTTTTGAAAAAGTTCTTTATGCCGGATTTCATTTAATCATACCGTTTTTTGAGTATCCACGTAAGATTCAATGGAAAGATACTCAAAAAACTCCGGATGGACGAACATACTCTTTCTATTCTGAAAAAACTGTCATTGACCTTCGTGAATCCGTAATGGATATACCAAGACAAAACGTAATTACAAAAGATAACGTGTCTATTTCAATTAACGCTTTGATTTACTTTCAGATTATGGATGCAAAAAGCGTTGTTTATCGCATTCAGAATCTTCCTGAAGCAATTGAAAAACTTACCCTCACTACAATGAGAAACGTAATCGGGGATATGGTGCTTGACGAAACACTTTCTTCCCGTGATACAATCAACGCAAAATTGAGAGAAACTCTTGATGAAGCTTCTAACAAATGGGGTGTAAAAGTTAACAGAATTGAGCTTCAAGAAATTACCCCGCCGGCTGATGTGCAAGCTTCAATGGAAAAACAGGTTAAAGCTGAAAGAGAAAAACGTGCTGCTATCTATGAAGCAGAAGGTTTGAAACAGGCAGCTATTTTGAAGGCTGAAGGTGAAAAAACCGCAGCAATCAATAAAGCAGAAGGTCAAAAACAATCAGCAATCCTCGAAGCAGAAGGTGAAAAAGAAGCCGCAAGACTTATAGCTGAAGGTCAGGCTGCGGCCAGAGTAAAACAGGCTGAAGCAGAAGCTACTGCTATCAGCAAAACAATTGAAGCTATACAAAATCACGGACAACCGGATAAATATCTTATTGCTGTAAGATATCTTGATACTTTAAAAGAAATGGTAGAAGGCGAAAATAACAAAGTTGTCTATATGCCTTATGAGGCTAGCGGTATATTGAGTTCTGTGGATGGAATTAAGCAGATGCTCGATGGTACTAAAGTTCAATAAAAATATTCGGATATAAAACTAATCTAGTGTCGCAGTTGCTGCCGGCTGACCGCAGCCAGCACCTG
>CALVAT010000117.1 GCA_944325565.1 Candidatus Gastranaerophilales bacterium | reverse complement strand
TTTAACATCAAGAATAATTGTCTAATATACACTTTATTAAGAATTGTAAAAAAACTTTACTTTTTTAGTGATTTTTGATTATAATTAGCAAATAATAAAATTTACCAACTTAAAGCATTTGCCGAAATAAAATTACAATACAAACAATAGATTGGAAAACCTATGAAAACCGAAAATCTAGTATATAATATTCAAAATTTTCAACCGACAAAAACCCCGAAGGGCAAAATGCGAGAGCAAATAACAGCCGTGAGCGCAAGACCTGTGTTCAAAGGGAATAATGCGTACGGGTATGACAATTTTGAAGTGAATAAAAGTGTGACAAAAACGACCGCAGGACAAAATCCGAGCGGTCGTTTGAGTTTTAAAGGGGCTCCGGTTCAGATTGCCGCCAAAACATTCGGAGAAAAACTCGCAATCAACAAAGGGTTCAACAAATTTTTAGACATACTGGCAGACAACTCATTAATTGCTGACGCTCTTATTGCGCTGGGTTTAACAACCATCGCAAGACCGGCTTCTATTTATATTATTCCTACCAAAGACCCGCATGAAAAGAAAAAGAACAACTATCAGGTTGCACACTCTGTTGCTACAGGTATTCTAGGTCTTGCAACAACAATTGCAGTGGCAGAGCCAATAAAACGCGGTGTGAAAAAGGTTATGAACAATCCGACTAAATATATGAAAAAAGATCCATCTTACATAATTGAAAACCCAAGAGTTTTCAAAGAAACAGCCGGACGACTTCACCAGCCTATTTTCTTACCATTAAGAGCAGCTTTAACAATCGCTATTGTTCCGCCGATACTTAAGATGTTCGGTTTGTCAAAAACAGTAGATAACGTCAAACCTTCTGACAAAGCAAAAGTTGATTACTCTTTTATGAGCTTTAAAGGTAGTGATTCAAAATCCTTTAAAGGTTTTACTAAAGTAAAATCCTCTTATGACAAAGCGTATGACAAAGCCTCAGGCAAAGCACAATCAACACCTTCATTTAAAGGAGCAGGCGCGCTTGTAACAGAAGGAATAGCCAAAGGTGTAGGAAAAATCGCAGACACAAACGGATTCAAAAAATTCATAGAATGGTTTAAAGAGAAAAACAACTGGTTCCCGCATTTGATTGCAGCCGAAAGCTTATGGCTGTCAGGTTTTTATATGCAACAAACCGCTAAATCTAAAAGCATTGAAAAAGACCAGAAGTTACCTATGATATTGAATCAGGGTATAACAGCTGGCTTATGTACAGTGGGGGCTTACGGGCTTGACGGTGTAATAAACACCAAGCTGGATAAATACAAAGAAGTATACAAAAAAATGAATCCACAGTTAAGTGAAGAAGTTATGAACAGAAGACTTATTGGCATCAGGCTCTTAGGGCCTATAGTAATCTTCACAACCATTTACAGATTTGTCGGGCCGGTTGTGGTTACACCGATAGCAAACTGGATTAGTGAAAAAATACAGCCGCACAAAAAATCTGTATAATTTAGAAACAAGCTACACAGTCTTTTTATGAAATCCATAATCCTGTGATATTGTACGGCCAAGAGCCTCTATCTTTTCAACAATACTGTTTTTATACTCCTGTGCTGTATTATTTAAACCGGCTTTACCGGGGTATATTACATATTTTTGCTTGCACTCCTCATCCGTGACATTAGGCATGACTACATTGGCTCCGCTTTGTAAAGCAAGAAGCCTGCCATTTTCCTGTAAGGTTTCCATTGCTGTTGTTGCCGGTATATTTATATCTGGAAGCAGTAGTCTGGTTAAGGCCATTACCTTGAGCGCCTTAATTAGCGTTCCGCCTTGCTCGTCTTTCAGCGGAGTATTAGGGCAGGGAATAAAAGGGCCGAGTCCAATCATATCAGCACCGAGTTTTTTAAAAAAAAGTATATCTTCTGCAATCGACTCATCGCTCTGTTCCGGCAAGCCAACAAGACAACCTGTTCCAACTTCAAAACCGAGAGATTTTAAGTTTTCAAGGCACTTTAGTCTATTTTCAAAAGTCATTGACGGATGCAATTTTTTATAAAGTTCTTTATCAGTGGTTTCAATACGCAAAAGATATCTATCAGCCCCTGCTTCTTTATATGATTTGTATTCATCATAAGACTTTTCGCCTATACTAAGAGTAAGAGCCAATCCGAATTGTTTTATTGACGAAATTATTTTACACATTTTATCTTTATCAAAAAACGCATCCTCTCCGGATTGAAGCACAACAGTTTTATAGCCGTAATCTTTTGCTTTTTGAGCAAGTGAAATGATTTCATCAGCAGACATTCTGTATCTTTGCACCGTTAAATTGTCTTTTCTCAAGCCGCAATAAAAGCAATTGCATCTGCAAATATTGGAAAATTCAATCAAACCGCGCAGGTGAACCTCATTGCCCACATATTTTTGACGTACTTTATCCGCTGCAGCGAACAAAAAATCATTAATAGAATTATCTTTTAAGATTGCTTCTATTTCTGATTTACTTAACGAGGCGTTATATTGCGCATTTTCTATAGACTTAATAATATCAGTCAATCCAGCCCCCGCCTATTAAATGTTTGTCACGAACATCATAAAAAACAACTGCCTGTCCCGGAGTTACTGACGATACAGGAGTTTCAAAATCTATCTTTGCTGTTTTATTATTTTTATCATAAGTAACAATTGCCTTTTGTGCTTGCATATTATAACGAATTTTCACCATAGCTTGAAAAGACTCTTGCTCAAACGGATACTGGAACTTTACATCGCTTATAACAACAGAATCGCTGTACAAGTCGCTTTTTGTACCTACATAAACAATATTTTTTTCTGCATCCAACTTCACCACATACAAAGGTTCTTCAAAGGCGATACCTATCCCCTTTCTCTGGCCTATAGTATATTGCCAGAAGCCATCATGCGAACCAAGTTTTTTGCCGTCTTTTATATATACAAAATCACCTTTTTGGGTACCAAATTTATCAAGAAGATATTTTTTTGTAGTCATTGGCTTTGTGATAAAGCATATATCCTGACTTTCTTTTGAAGATTTAGAAGGCAAATCATTGTCTATTGCAATCTGCCTTATTTCGTCTTTTACGTAATCACTTAAAGGAAACAATATTTTGCTTAATTGTTTTTGTCCAAGTTCAAACAGGTAATATTGCTGATCCTTTCTCTCATCACATGCCGGATACATTTTTTTTATACCATTGTCATCGAGTATACGGGCATAATGTCCGGAAGCAACATAATCACAGCCAAGAGTATCTATTGCATAATCAAATAATCTGCCCCATTTTATTGTACGATTGCACAAGATACAAGGGTTAGGCGTTTTGCCCAGTCTATAAGAATTTTCGAAGTAATCAATTACGTCCTTTTTAAATTCTTTGCTTAAATCCAGAACATAATGCGGGATCTCAAGTTTTTGAGCCACACTTTTAGCATTTTTTACAATAGTATCAAACTTTTCGTCATCAACCATCCTGACGGTTATTGAACATACATCATAACCCTGCTTTTTTAAAAGATAACATGTAACACTGCTGTCCAGACCGCCGGATAAAGCTACGGCTACTTTTGTATTTTGTTTATTATTAATCATACGTTAATTATAGTTTAAAATTTCAGATATTGTCTAGTTAAGGACTGTTACCAGAACCGTAATAACAAAAAGTCTTTGCAGCTGCAAGAAGCTTCTACTATAAAATAACGGTTACAAAATAAAAAGTTTGAACTATAATATCCTTAGTTGTTACGGCTAAGGATTTTGATTTTATGGCAAGAATTAGAGTTTTAACGGTATTTGGCACACGTCCTGAGGCTATAAAAATGGCACCGCTTGTAAAAGAGCTTGAAAACAGGTCTGATGTTTTTAAAAGTATTGTTTGTGTAACAGCACAACACAGACAAATGCTGGATCAAGTTCTAAAACTTTTTAGAATTTATCCAGATTATGATCTTAATATTATGAAACCAAATCAAGACCTATGGAGCATTACAACCGAGGTTTTAATGCTGATGAAAGAAGTTTTTGATAAAAGCAAGCCGGATATCGTTCTTGTTCACGGAGATACAACAACATCCATGGCTGCGGCTCTTTCCGCTTTTTACGCAAGGATTCCTGTAGGACACGTAGAAGCAGGTTTAAGAACATTTAACAAATTCTATCCGTTTCCAGAAGAAATTAATCGTGTTTTTGCAGATGCAGTAAGTTCTTACCATTTTGCCCCTACTGACACTAGTGTACAAAATCTTATAAACTCATCAATAAATCACGAACATATTTACAAAACAGGTAACACAGTTATAGACGCTCTTTTGCATACTGTTGAAAATAACAGAGCTGATTTAAGTTACATTGGTCTGCAGCCAGAGCTTAAAACAATACTTTTAACTTCTCACCGACGAGAAAACTTTGGTGAGCCAATAAGAAATATTTGCAGGGCTGTACTTGAACTTGTTGAAAAGAACAAGGATATACAGGTAGTTTATCCGGTGCATCTTAATCCGAATGTCCAAGAGCCGGTTAAAGAAATTTTAGAAGGCAAAGAACGCATACATTTAATATCACCTATGGAATATGCACCGTTTTGCACTTTAATGAAGGACTCCCATATAATTATGACAGACTCCGGCGGAGTACAGGAAGAAGCTCCGTCACTAGGGAAACCTGTACTTGTTCTAAGAACAACAACAGAACGTCCAGAAGCTGTTGAACATGGAACTGTTAAGCTCGTTGGAACAGACACCCAAAACATTGTCACAGAAGTGCAAAATCTTCTGGACAATCCTGATGAATACAAAAAAATGTCAGAGTCAATTAATCCTTACGGTGATGGGCTTGCAAGCAAACGAATTGTTGAAATATTACAAAAAGAGTTCACAAGAGAATAGCTGTATAGACAAAACTCGCTTCATTTTCTGCGTGGAACGAGAGCATTAGTTTACAATTCTTTCTCTTATCCTGC
>CALVAT010000116.1 GCA_944325565.1 Candidatus Gastranaerophilales bacterium | reverse complement strand
AAGAGTATATTATTTTTTTATACCTGATACTCCGTTTTAACATTAACTAATCCTCACCTCAGGCTCGCGAACTCGCTTCGCTCAGACACACTCGCCCTGCCAATGTTCGGATAAGTTTTTGTATAAAACTGCGTAAAGGTTAAAAAAATAATATACTCTTTTACTTCTTTTTGTATTTTACTTTACTTATTAAAGCCGGAATTTTCAATGAAACTTCCGGCTGCAAAATAATAAAATCTCCAATAATATTACCTAATAAACATTATCGCCACGTGATAAGTTACATGAAATTTTTATTCCTCTTTGCAACATTTTTAAGCTGCTGTTAAAATTAAACCTATGGAAAAGCTAAAAACATACGGACCTTTTTTTATAATTGCCTTTTTGTTTTTGATAAATATTTTTATTTTTAATGGCAAAATGATAAATATCCACACAGATTTCGGCAGAGAATTACTATTTTCAAAAATGGTATCACAGGGAGCTGTTTTATATCGAGATATTTTTAATACCTTTGTTTGTCCGTTTTCGTATTTGTTTAACGGTTTTGTTTTAAAATTTGCACCTGTAAATATAGGTACGTTTTATACTCTTGGCGCAATAAATTGTGCAGTAATTTTAAGCTGTATTTATTTTATAAGCAAAAAATTTTTAAGTACAATGGTTTCAACCATACTTACTGTATTTGTAATGTATTACTGCTGTTTTTACGCTGGACTTATGAATTTTTTGACCCCGTATTCTTATGCAATTGTTTATGGGCTCGGGGCGTGTTTGGTTTCTGTATTGCTGTATCTTGAATTTTTACAGACAGATAAGAAATTGTTCTTGTATTTGTCGTTTTTATTCGGGGGCTTGAGTGCTGCATGCAAATATGAATTTTGTTTATACGGATTGTTTTTGCTTGTTTTTTTCTTTGTAAAAAAATGTGATTTTAAAACAATCTTATACAGTATTTTATCTTTTCTTTTTGTTCCATTTATATGTGCGGGTATTTTACTGCTGCAAGGATTAAATTTTCAGGATATCTCTGCATATCTTTCTCTTTTAAAAGATTTTTTGCATCAACCATATTTAAAAACAGTTTATGCCCTTACCTGCTATCTTAATAAAGATTCTTTAATATCAGCGGCAAAAACATTTTTGGCTGCAGGATGTTTATTTTTATTATTCTACAAACTTTATAAAAATGACTCTTTGCCGGTTAAATTTTTAAGACGTTTGTTATGGGGGATTTTAATTGTTGCTGTATTTTTATATTTTCCGCTTACGGAATATTTTTCTTACAGCTTTTTCGGTTTTTTGACTTATGCAGTTTTAATTTTATCTCTGTTTAAAATAAGGGAATTAAAAAATGACAAAAACATATTATTTTTGACCGGAGCGGCACATGTCATAAGTTTAAAATCCTTCTGGTTTTTGTCATCAAACTTTTATGGCCGTTATTTTTTACCGCTGTTAATTGTATCTTTTATAGTTATTTTAAAAAGTTTTTATTTTACACAGAAGAAAAGTTCTAGAGTTTTTGAAAAGACATTTTGTGCAATACTTATATTTTTAAGCTTTTCGGCTTTCAGGCTTAATCTTGTTGCTTTAGTATTAAAGGATAGAACTATAAATACGCAGTATGGAACAGTATCTGTTACAAAAACAGAAGAATCTGTTTTAAAACCACTTTCAACATATATTGTAAATAATACAAAAGCTCAACAAAAGCTTGTTGTTCTCGGTCAGGCTCCATTGTTAAACTTTTTAACCGGCAGGGACTCTATGCCTTTGTATAGTCACTATGATGAAGCAATTGCCGGTGCATACGGTACTGACAGGATAATAAGAGCCTATTTTAAAGATAAACCGGACTATATTGTTGTTTTTGATGGAAAGGATAAAAATTCGTACTGTAAAACATACGGAAAAGATATTTGCCAGTGGGTATTCGAAAATTATATCTTGGAAAAAGAATTTGGTATTTCTGAAATTGCATATGTCTTGAGGAGAAAATGAAAATAGATTTTTTTAGAAAAGAATACAAACCATTAGTCATTCTGTTTATTTTGTTTTTGATAAATATTTTTCTTTTTAAATACAAGATGGTGGACCTGTATATTGATTTTGGGAAAGAAATATATCTTCCAAAGGCGATTGAACAGGGTGGGGTTTTATACAAAGATGTGCTTGCTGTATTCGGACCGTTTGCTTATTTATATAATGCTGTTTTGGTTAAACTTTTTGGCGCTACTATAAAAACATATTATATCTGGGGGTGTATTAACGCTTTTTTTATAATGTTCGGGATATATATACTGAGCCGTGAATTTTTTGCAAAACTTTTGTCTTTTGCAATAACGTTTTTTGTTTTATATTTTTGCTGCTTTAACCCGGATGTGATGAATTTTGTTACTCCTTATTCATACGGGATGGTATACGGTCTATGTGCAGTGATTTATGCTGCTGTGTTTTTTGTAAAATATTTAAAATCCGATAAAAACATATATTTGTATTCTTCTGCATTTTTATGCGGGCTTGCAGCGGTGAATAAATATGAATTTGTGCTGCCGTTTTTTGTTATTTTATTGTTTTTATTTATAAAACATACAAATATATTTAAAATTCTAAAGGCTTTGGCTTGCTTTGTTATTATGCCGATTTTGTGTATATGTTTTTTATTTTTGCAAGGGTTGAGCGTTTCCGAGTTTATTAATTACCTTGATATTTGGTTCAGGTTTGCAAATTCTGCGGATATGAAGGCATATTATACAGGAACATTTTATTTTTCGTTTAGATATTTTTTAATTGCATTAAAGTCGTTTGTCTTTTCATTTATTCTTCTTACATTAGTTTATTGGTTAAATCGCGGGATTGCGTCTTTCTGTAAAAATAATCAAAATAAAGCGGCTGTTTTGTATGCATGTTTGTTTGTAATTTGTTTTGCACTTGGATTTTCTTGTTCCCAGGTGTTAATAAACTGTGTATTTTATTCTATCGCAATGGTCTTATTCTTATTGACTGTTATAAAAATTAAAGATGTGAATAAAAATTTGCCGGTGCTCTTTATTTCTATATTTGCTCTGGCAACTGGCTTAAAATCCTTTTTCTTTGTGATGATAAATCAGTACGGACGCTATTTTTTGCCTTTGCTGATTATTGCATTGATTGTGCTTTTAAAGGATTTTTATTTTAAAAATACAAAAGAAATCTTTGTTAAAACGGCGGTATTCTTTCTATTTTTGATGGGAACAGTTGCTTTCGGGGCAAATATTAGACTGTTACACTATTTAGATACGGAAATCTCCACACCATACGGAACTGTGTATAAAGATGAAGTTTCTGCAAAAGTCTTTAATACAATACTTGATACAGTCAATAAAACAACAAGACCTGATGATACAGTCGTTGTATTACAGGAAGGGCTTTTGATAAATTTTCTTTCTGGTAGAAAGGCTGATAAGTACAACTATCTGATTCCCTCTTTGCTTAAATTATACGGAGAAAATAATGTTGTTAATCATTTTCAAGAGGTAAGACCGGAACTGTTTATTATCATAACATCACCGGACGACAAAACTTTAATCTGCAATGGATGGGGGTATCAAATTTGTGGTTTTGTAAGAAAAAATTATAGACTTGTTCAGACAATAAATGCAGACAAGTTGATTTTAATATTTAAAAAAATATGATATATTAGTTTGTAAAGCGTTCTAAAAGGTTATAAAGAAAGGCATTTTTTAATGAGGTTATCAAAACCGCACGGGCTTCCGGGTACTTTGATTTGTGTCGAAGGTATAGACGGATCGGGAAAATCTACACAGCTTGCAATATTGAGGGACTGGCTTAAGGCAAAAAATCTTGATGTTATTTTCACGGAATGGAATTCGTCGGATTTAATATCTCAAACAACTAAAAAAGCTAAGAAAAAAAATCTATTAAGCCCTCGTACATTCAGTCTGTTACATGCAGTTGATTTTGCGGATAGATTAGAGCAGATTATTATTCCTGCAATGAAGGCCGGATTTATAGTTCTTGCCGACAGATATGTTTATACGGCCTTTGCACGTGACGTTGCAAGAGGTGTGGACAGGGACTGGGTGCGTAATTTATACGGTTTTGCTGTGCAGCCTGATTTGGCGCTTTATTATAACATCTCTGCTGAAATTTCGCTGGAAAGAATTTGTTCAAACCGTGCACCGTCTTTTTATGAAGCTGGTATGGACTTAAAACTCAGCAATAATCCGTATAAAAGCTACGTCATTTTTCAAAATAGGGTTAATGAAGAGTATTCTGCAATGGTTGATGAATTCGGTCTTGTTAGAATCGATGCCAATAATACAATCCACTCAAAACAGGTACTGTTAAGACAATATGTAACAGAACTGTTAAAACAAAAAGGAATTGAAATATAATGGAAAACAATCGCAACCCACATAATCATAAAGGTCTTTTGATAGTTATAGAAGGTACTGACGGCTCCGGTAAATCTACCCAGATAGAGCTGTTACGTCGCTGGATAGAAGATAAAAGCTACGGGTGTATGGTGTCGGAATGGAAAACAAGCCGCCTTATTGCCAACGTTATAGATGATGCGAAAGATAGAAATCTCTTAAACGCAACAACATTCAGCCTTTTGTATGCGGCTGATTTTGCAGACAGGCTGGAAAATACTATTATTCCTGCATTGGACGCGGGGTTTGTTGTTTTGCTTGACAGATATACATATACAGCCTTTGCCCGTGATGTTGTAAGGGGACTCGATTTTGAATGGGTTAAAAAGCTATATGACTACGCACCTGAACCGGATTTGGTTTTTTATCTTGATATGCCGATTGACATTCTTCTTAAACGAGTAATAGGTACAACAGGACTTGATTATTGGGAGTCGGGTCGTGATATAGGCTTGAGTACGGATTTTTATGAAAGCTTTAAAATATATCAGGCAAAATGTCTTGAACATTACAATAAAATGAAGCCGATATATAATTTTGTCAGCATTGATGGTACTTTAGCTGTTGAAAATAT
>CALVAT010000115.1 GCA_944325565.1 Candidatus Gastranaerophilales bacterium | reverse complement strand
AAAGGTGAGCAGGTGCTGACTGCGGTCAGCCGGCAGCAACTGCGACACTAGATTAGATATTTGTTTGGAGAAGAAAATGATTACGATAAAAGACGTTGAACACGTTGCAAAACTCGCCAGACTGGAACTTAATGAAGAAGAAAAGGAAAAATTTTCAAAACAGCTCGGTGATATTTTAAAATATGTTGAACAAATGAACGAAGTTGACACAACAGGCATTGAACCTATGAGCCACGCAATACCAATGGTGAACGTTATGCGAGAAGACGTTGTGGTCAGCGAAAATACAAAAGAGGAACTAATGGCGAACGCGCCTTTAAAAGAAGACGGTTTCTTCAGGGTTCCTAAGATAAATTAAAAAAGTTCAAAAAGCTTAGAGGACGTCTCCTCTAAGCTTTTTAACTTATAAGAGAATTATAACAATTAATAAAGATAAGAAGTGACTAGATAGGGGTAAAAATGGCAACAAAGTATATTTTTGTAACAGGCGGTGTAGTTTCCTCGCTTGGAAAAGGAATTGTAGCAGCGTCTTTAGGAAGGCTTTTAAAATCCAGAGGATTTTCTGTTGTAATACAAAAATTTGACCCCTACATAAACGTAGACCCAGGAACAATGAGCCCGTTCCAGCATGGCGAAGTTTTTGTTACAGACGATGGTGCTGAAACAGACCTCGATTTAGGCCATTATGAAAGATTTACGGATACCTCTTTAGGAAAAATCAACAACGTAACCTCAGGAAGCATATATCAAACAGTAATAAAAAAAGAACGAAAAGGCGAATACTTAGGCGCAACAGTTCAAACAATCCCTCATATAACCAATGAAATTAAGTCCAGAATCAAAAAAGCAGCAACACAGTTTAAACCAGATTTTCTTATTACGGAAGTCGGAGGCACAATAGGCGACATTGAGAGTCTTCCGTTTATAGAAGCAATAAGACAGTTCAGAACAGAAGCCGGATTTGGCAACAGTCTTTCTATCCATGTTACGCTTTTACCGTATTTACCTACCTCCGGAGAGTTAAAAACCAAACCATCACAGCACAGTGTTTCTGTTTTAAGAAGCTACGGTATCCAGCCCGAAATACTTGTTTGCAGGACATCTAAGCCTATTCCTAAAAAAGAGAAAGAAAAACTTTCTTTATTCTGCTCAGTACCCGTTGATGCAGTTATAGAATGCAGGGATATGAAATCAATTTATGAAGTTCCGCTTGCTTTAGAAGAACAGCAGATGGCTCATGTTGTATTACAAAGACTGCAGCTTCTGGACAAAAAGCCGAATCTTGATTCATGGAAAAAGCTCGTTGAAAAAATCAGAAACCCGAAACGTACATTCAAAATAGCTATTGCAGGTAAATATACTAATCTGTCAGATGCATATATATCTGTTGTGGAAGCATTAAAACATGCCGGCTACCATAAAGACGCAAAGATAGAGATAAAATGGATAAATTCGGAAGAATGCGTTGATATGGCAAAAGCAAAAGAAATTTTATCAGATGTTGACGGTCTTGTCGTGCCGGGTGGTTTTGGCGTTCGCGGCATCGAAGGAAAACTCAATGCAATCAGATATGCAAGAGAAAAAAATCTACCGTTTCTGGGATTATGCCTTGGCATGCAATGTACGGTTATTGAATATGCAAGACACGTTGTAGGTTTAAAAGGCGCAAACTCAACTGAATTTAACGAAGGGACACCTTATCCTGTTATAGACTTTATGCCGGAGCAAAAAAATATTGACGAACTCGGCGGAACAATGAGACTGGGCAAATTCGACTGCGTGCTGCAAAAAGGAACAAAAGCCTACGATGCTTATGGAAAGATTAAAACAATTTCAGAACGACACCGTCACAGATATGAAGTTAACAACGAATATAAAAAACAGATAGAAGATGCCGGACTTGTATTTTCAGGTATGTCGCCTGACGGTCAGCTTTGTGAAATAGTTGAATATCCGAAAAATGACTGGTTCGTAGCGTGTCAGTTCCACCCTGAATTCAAATCACGTCCGGAACATCCGCACCCCTTGTTTGAAGGTCTGATAAATGCTATAAGTAAAAACAAAGGAGTTTAAGAAATTTAACAATTTTTAGAAAAATTACGTTAAAAGTGTTATTTTTTCTGAAAATTGGGTATTAATAATATAGGAAGACATTATACAGGAGTGCGCGCAATATGAACATACTTATCTCAAACGACGATGGTCTTATGGCAAACGGAATCAGAGCATTAACTGAAGCTTTAAGCTGCGAACATGACGTTTATGTAATAGCTCCGGACAGAGAACGAAGCGCCGCCGGACATTCTCTGACACTGCATACTCCATTAAGAGTAGAAGAATTAGACCCTAAATTCGGAGCAAAAAGAAACTGGGTTACAACAGGGACTCCAGGTGACTGTGTAAAGATAGGTTTGAGCGCAATTTTAGAACCGCATGAAATGCCGGATTTAGTTATTTCAGGCATAAACCATGGCCCTAATCTCGGTGCTGATATATTGTATTCAGGCACAGTAAGCTGTGCACTGGAAGGCGCAATGCTTGGATTTCCCGCAATAGCGACATCACTGGCTGGGCTTCATTACGAAGTAGAAAACTTTGCATTTGCAGCAAATTTTATGGCTAAATTTGTTAATAAAATAAAGGACATAAATTTCCCGCAGAAGTCTATCCTTAATATTAATTTCCCTTCTCTTGAGGCTGAAGATATAGCCGGTATTGCAATAACAAAACTCGGAACAAGAATGTTCACAAGCAAATACGACAAACGTATTGACCCCAGAGGCAAAACCTACTACTGGCTTGCAGGTGAACTGATTGAATACGATGAAAATGACGGAACAGATATTAACGCTGTACGCCAAAACAAAGTATCTATAACACCGATAACCTTTGAGATGACTCATCAAAGTATTATGAAAGATTTGGAAAAAGCTTTTTGTGAAGAACACACCTGCGATTGGTTTGCACCGGTGGAAAAAGATACAGAAAAGAAAAAGAAATAAGTTTTAAGACAACAAAAAGATATAAAAAAGTGCGGCTATAAAAAAACAACCGCACTTTTTCATTTGAAAAAATAATACTTTCACCCCGTATTAAAAAATTTAAAATAGTGTATAATTGCAGTAAAATAAATCATCAGGAGTTTAAAATGAAATATGATTTGGAAAAAATATTAAGCTGTGTTAAAAACGATGAGCAATGGATTAAAAAGCTTATTATAGGCGGCTTATTCATCGTATCAATAATTTTGTTAGTAATTATTCCATTACTGGCAATTCCATTATTTCCTAAGGCATTCATGCCTTTACTGATTGTTTGTGCAACAGTAGCAGTGTTAATAGGAATCAGTATTTATGGATACGGGCTGCAAACGGGGCACGACTATATAAACAACTCCGAAACCAAACTGCCTGAATGGAGAAATCTGGGCTCGCATTTATTGGTAGGATTTAAGGCGACACTTGGTTCAATATTGTTTTATCTGCCTTTATTATTTTTCGGAGCAATCGCGATAGTGTTAAAACTTTATTTGAAATATAAAGCAGAAATATCAGTAACATTTAAATTCTTGGATCTGTGTTTTGACATATTATTACAGATTATTTATCTAATTTATACGCTGATTTATCCGCTGTTTAGTGCAAATTTTATAAAAAACTTTAATCCATTCGAATTTTTAAATGTATCGGCAGCTTACAAACTTTTTAAAAATAACAAAATGAGTTATCTTTTGCTTGTTTTGTTAATAATAGCAATGGGAACACTTTTATATATCTCATCCTTACTGCTTATATTAACAATTATCGGGGTATTATTAATACCGTTTGTTGCAATGTACATAAATATTATATGCGGTATTTTAATTGCCCGTTTTATACAAATAGATAACGAAACAAAAAATCTTGAACAAAACTAAAATTAGAATAAAGGAGAAACAAATATGGAACTTGATTTTGAAAAATCCTTAACCTACATATCCAAAGATCCGGGATGGGTAAATAAATTACTGGCCGGTGCCGGTATAGTACTCGCCTCTTTTGCAATATTTATAATACCTCTTTTTGCGTACATTTTTACGGAATCTGCAGCAGCAGGATTTGGTTCATTTGTATTATGCTTTATATTTTCAATTTTATTGATTCTTATGCTTGCCGGATATTTTGTACAGACCGGAAACAGACGAATCAACTATTCGAATACATTTTTGCCGGATTGGAATGAGTTTGGCAGAATGATGAAAACAGGATTAAAGTATTTTGTAGGGCTTTTTATTTACACGCTTCCAATTATGCTATTATCTTTTGTTTTTGGTATTTGTCTTGTTTGTACAGTCGGGCACCACAATGCATTCCACCCTGCAGCATTTATACTCTTAACATTGCTGGGAGCATTTAATCTGCTTATGTATATACTTACAATTGTATTTTGTCCGCTTATGATGGCTAATTTTTTCAAAGATTTAAAAATTCTTTCTTTTGTAAATTTCAAGAATGCTTTTGAAATGTTAAAAGGCAATGTTGGAAATTATTGTATACTGATATTGTTGTTTTTGGCTCTTTCTGTTATGACCCAAATTGTAATATCAATACTAACAATAACAATTGCAGGTATAATCTTTATTCCGGTATTATATTTTTATACATATCTCGTCGCAGCCGAACTTATTGCGCAATTTGTTCTTTGTGCAAAAGAAAAGACAATTAGCAGCGAAGCAGAATAATTTCATTTTATATTTTTTTTTCAGAATCAGGGTGCGTAAAAACAACGCACCCTGTAATATTTATTATTAACGTCTTCTCTTGTCGACAAACTTTATCTCGTAGTCTAGAATCTCCGCTATAAGTTTGATTTCACGATAAACATTTCCATAAAATCACAGAAAAAGTGTTTTACATCCGACCTTTGTGAAGTGAATTACAGAAAGTTTCACAAACAACTACAAGCGAGGTTTGTTTGAGGGCTATGTAATTATAGTGGATTTTGCGTAGGCTGTAGCGAAGCGAAACGCCGAAGTA
>CALVAT010000114.1 GCA_944325565.1 Candidatus Gastranaerophilales bacterium | reverse complement strand
TATAAATTCTTACAGGCTCAAATAATATTCTTTTAAAAGCACAGCGTCTTCTTCCATAACAGGGCTTTCGCAGACAACAACACCTTTTACATCGAATTTCTTAAACGCTTTCATTAAATCTTTGTAATTCATATCGCTTTCTTTTAGCATAAGGTGTTTTTTCTCTCCCTTTTCGCCGTATTCAATCCCTGCGATATGTGCATGGAAATTTTCAAGCGCATAGCTGCCTATTTCAGTGCCTATGGTTTCAAAAATCTTGCAAAATTCGTCATAAGTATTGTAAAGCCCGTTTGTTCTGGCATGCAGGTGTGAAAAATCGACACATGGTAAAACCTGTTTAAAATCTTTGGAAAGATTTACGATTTCCTCGAGATTTCCCCATTGTGTGGGCTTGCCTGTGGTTTCGGGGCGCACCCATATATCATTGCCTTCCTCGTCAAGAGCGGAACATATTTCTTCCATTGATTTTTCAACCTTTTTGTACACCTCATCGGGCTTCATTCCCATATAAAATGCAGCGTGGTAAGTAACAGAATATGCACCCAGCTCCTTACCCATTCTTGCCGTATCAAGAACACGTTTTATGCTGGCTTCTATTTTGTCTTCTTCTTTGGAATTCAAATTTATATAATACGGCCCGTGTGCTGTCAGAACCATATTTTTTTCAGCTGAAATTTCTTTAACAAGTTTTTGGTTAGGCGGGCTCATGCGTACCCCGTGGACAAACTCCAGTTCCATGCCATCGAGTTTGAGCTTTTCAAGAATATTAAAGGCATTTTCATATCCCGCGCTGCCGTTATATATCGGTTGACCTGCCGTTACAAATTTGAGTGTGTCCATTATATAAGTCCTATTTGCCTAGCTGCCGAATTTTTCCCCTATTCTCGGGTTAAATTTTTCTATAAAACTTCTTGCATCCGAAATCATATAAGAGCCGAATTGCATTGTTTTTATATACAGGATGCCATCACCTGTTGCAACCCCTATGTCATCTTTTATCCGGCAAATCGTGCCAGGGGGTTCTTTAACCTTTTTATCAACAGCTTCTGCTGTATATATTTTAACGAACATTCCTCTAAAGCTTGTCATTGCAGAGATAAACGGGTTTAATGCTCTCACAAATCGTTCTATGTAATGAGCGTCTTTGCTCCAGTCAATGTAGTTTCTCATATTTTTTGAGTCAATAGACGGTGCTTTTTTAAACTCGCCCTGAGGCTGCGGAAGAGAAATTATTGTGGAGTTATTTTCATACTGTTCCAAAAACTCGGCAAGAAGTTCTGCGCTCATATAATTCATCCGGTTAAACAGTGTTCCCATTGTTTCATTTTTTTCAATAGGAATTTTCTTTTGTGCAATTATGTTGCCGGTATCGAAATTTTCATCCATAAAATGCAGTGTTATACCCGTTTCCTTTTCGCCGTTAATAAGCACATGGCTGTAAGGGTTTGCACCTCTATAATCCGGTAAAAGCGACGGATGGCAGTTTACAAAACCATCTTTTGCTGTTCTCAAAAGTTCCGGCGGAAATTTTTTGTTATAAGAGCACACAACGGCAATATCAGCATTAAGCTGTTTTATTGCATGAATAAAATCCATCTCATCCATACGGTCTTTATAGAATATCAGAGGCAGTTTAAGGCTGTACGCAAAACTGCACATAAGGTCAAATGTGCCCTCGTTTCTGTGCGGCGGAACAACACCTACAATATTAAAACCGCGCGAAACAAGTCCGGAAAGACAAACTAAAGCCATATCCGGCATGCCTATAAACAGTATTCTTTTCTGGTATTTGTTATTCAATAGCGTGTCCGTTCAGTTTTTTACACATCTATTATACCATTGATTGTTGTAATTAATAAAAAATGTATTATAATACTTCTTATGTTTAAACGTTTTGTACTGTTAGTTGTTCTGATTCTGGTGACGATATGTCCGGTGTTTGCTGATTCTCAGTATAATTTTAATGCGTTTATTTCGGACAATGCAAAACTTCTGGATAAACAGGCCACGGACTCAATCAACACATTTTTGTGGGATCTGCAAAAAAAGACAGGCACGGATATTGCCGTTGTCACGGTGAATTCACTTGACGGCAGAAGTGTCGAAGAAACAGCTTTGAACATAGGCAGAAAATACAAGCTTGGTAAAAAAGGCAAAGATAACGGTGCAGTGGTGCTGGTTGCCCCCAATGAGCGCAGGATGAGGATAGAAATAGGCTACGGGCTGGAGGGCATAATAACAGACGGTCGTGCCGGCCGAATCCGTGATGAAGATATGCTCCCATATTTTAAAAAAGGAGATTACCAAAGCGGAATCTGGCGCGGAACTTACACACTTGCCAGCACAATTGCAAAAGCAGAAGGCTACACTCTCAGCACCACAGGCAATATTCCTAGGGCTCCGGCAAGCAGCAAGTATGATGACTTCTGGTTTATTTTACTGGTAATAATCTTTTTGATGTTAAGATTCGGTATCATACCTGTTCCTTTTTACTATGGCGGATACAGAAGCTCGGGCTATGGCGGCGGAAGTTTCGGCGGTTTTGGCGGAGGCGGCGGCTTCGGCGGCGGTGGAGCATCGGGCAGCTGGTAATTTAACTTTTTATTCAGGAGAATTTTATTAATGAAAAAACTCGATAATTTTATTCAGGACATAAAAAAGGTCTTTAATCAGAGATTAAAAAGTGTTTTTATTTACGGCTCAAAAGCAAATATTGAAATGGACAAACTTGGCTCGGACGTAGATATTATGGTTATCTCAGAAAGTGTAACTGGCGATGACCTGAAAAAATGTGCACAGGCTGTAAAAAAATGGATGGGTATAGGATGCCCCTGCAGCAGGATATTTGATAAAGAGAAAAATCCTTTGCCTGTTTTTATGGGAGAGCGTGAGTGGTTCAACTCGGCGGATGTTTATGCAATGGAGTATTCGGACATTCAGGACAATCACAAAATACTTTACGGTGAAAATCTTATATGTTCGCTAAACATAAAAAAAGAGGATTTAAGGCTCCAGTGTGAAGCGGAGATGAAAAACCTTTTAATGCGCTTTAGAAAACAGTATCTTTTGTTCTCTGATTGCCCTAAAGAAATCAACAACGCTCTTTTCTCTGTCACAAAAACAATAAACGCAATCTTTAAAGCGATTTTGAGATTGCAGGAGATAGAAGTTTCCAGGTCTGCTTACGCAAACCTGAATAAAATTTGCGAGATATTTGACGCAAACAAACAGTTTTATGAAAAGCTGTTGTGTGCAAAAGACAGGCACTGCAAATTTTCAAAAGCTGAAACCTATGAACTTGCTGACGAAGCGATAATTCAGTTAGAAAAACTTTTGGAATTCATAAACAACATGTAATTGTTCGAGAAAAATTCGTGTTAAGATTCTGCCGAACAAAAGCAACCAGTGGCTGGTTTTGTGAGAGGTAAGTGATGTGAACGAATTTTTTGAGTGACACATTGAAAAGGTAAGTCTTTGAGCTTCGAAGGCTCGAAGCGAAAAAGACGACACTAGATTAAATTGAATAAAAGGAGAAAAAATGAAAAAAACAGTATGGATTGTATTAGGAGTCTTGCTTCTGCTTATCATAATGATAGCAGGCTCGTTTATCGGTGTTTACAACAGACTCCAGCTTATGGACGAAAACGTTAACGCACAGTGGGCACAGGTTGACAACCAGTTAAAAAGAAGAAACGACCTTATACCGAACCTTGTGGCTACAGTAAAGGGATATGCTGCGCACGAAAAATCTCTGTTTACAGAGATTGCGGAATCTCGTGCAAAACTCGGCGGTGCAATGAATAAAAACGATATGAAAGCAATACAGCAAAGCAACAGCGACCTTTCTAACGCACTGTCAAGACTGTTGATGGTTGTTGAAAGGTATCCTGATTTAAAGGCCGACAAGCAGTTTATTAATCTTCAAGATGAGCTTGCCGGAACAGAAAACAGGCTTGCTGTGGCAAGAAAAGACTATAATGAAAGCGTAAAACAAATAAACGCAACAGTCAGAACCTTCCCGACCTCGATTGTTGCTGCAATGTCTGGCATAAAAGCAAGAGAATACTTTGAAACGTCGGAAGCTGAAAAGAAAGCTCCTGAAGTTAAGTTCTGATATTCTCGGACATTCTGATTTGGAGCTGTATATTTTATATAACTAAAGAGGGCACAGGCCCTCTTTAGTGTATTTACTTTTAATCAGTGTTTTTGACCAGATTAAGCATCTTGTTTACTTTTTATTATTAGCAAGGGTAAACCAATGCATAGGCCAATATATGGTATCGCCCATATTATTAAAAGCCATTGTTTCCATTTTATATCCCGTAATCTTTTGCTCGCTGCAAATAAACTGACTAAAAAAATTAACAATAATAATAGTACTTGCAGCATTATTATATATTCAGATTTGTAGCTTTTAAGAATTAAATCTGCAATTAAGAAAAAGAGCAGAATTATAGCCTTAGTAATTAAATAAGAGCCTCGATGAATTTTGCCCGTAAAAGAGAAAGGATTATTATTTATATTTAAGATAACATCTGTACTAGAATTGTTTTGGCTTTTTAACTTAACCCAAATAACTAAAATACTCATTGCGTAATATACTGTCGCGGCACCGGCTGATAGAATTATATACTTGCGATTGCATCTTGTAATGGCATTTGAGAATAAGTACAAGCAATAAAAGTTGATAATACGATATTAGTAATAACTAAAATTAAATCAAAAATTAATAAATTGTTTTTAAACTTTGTTAATAATTTATAATTTAATGTTATGTTATATAGAGTTAAAATATAGAATACTGTTATCACTGTCAGTGAAGATAAGCCGATTATGTAGTTTCCGGCAACAAAGAAAGCCCCAATACCGTGTATTAAAAAACCGGCATCACCTTTAAACAGAATTAAAAATGTTATAAAAAGGCTAAGTAAGATTTTTAGCCCCAATAATATTACATTAATCTTATCTTTTACCATAGTAATTTTTATCCTATTTTTAATTGTCGTTAACGTTACTAT
>CALVAT010000113.1 GCA_944325565.1 Candidatus Gastranaerophilales bacterium | reverse complement strand
TCCTCCAAAAGATTTTAAAGGTCTTTAATCTTTTTAAAGATAAATATCGCTACTAAAATAGCTATCGGCTGTATAGATGATGTAATATATGGGCTTATAATACCCTTTTCAGCACACATATCAAAGAACGGCAGTGTTATATAATACCCGAATACAATACCTATGCCTATTACAAAGTTGACCAATTTTTGTTCTCTGGGTTTTGAAAATCCAAGAAGACACCCCAGAATAGCAAACAAAATACATATTGCAGAATGAAAATACCTCTGTAGATATTTGTTCAGCATAAATCTGTATTCATCATTAAGGTGCTCATCCTTGAGCATTTTGATATATTCTGTTATTTCAGCATTATTTAACTCTCGTTCTTTTTTTGTAGAATAAGACATTATCTTAAAAGCCTTGTCAGCCCTATAACCAGACAATACCTTTACATCAGGAATATTGCTTATACTTTTAAAAACACCATCCTGTGTAAGTTCGTATTTTTTTACATTATGTACAACCCACTCACCCTTTTTATAAACAGCATAGTCAGATTGTAAAATACTACTCAGTACGCTTGTGTCTTTATACTGTGAAGAATCAAAATTCAACACAAGAGGTTTGCTAATCATATCTCTGTAGTATCTAGGGACTACAATAATCTTTTCAAGCTGGTCATTTGAAGCTTTTACTGTATAAACGAAATGGGTTTCGTACGATTCTTTTTTTAAATCATTAATTCTTTTTTCACTGTATGGAATCAATGTATTGTATAAGGAAAAACACAAAACAGATATAAAAATACTCAAAATAATTATCGGATAAACAATTCTCCAAAAAGTTAACCCTATCCCTCTTAATACGGTAAGTTCTGAATCCTTGCTCAATTTATCAAACGTAAAAAGAGTCCCCAAAAGCAACCCAACTGGCAGAGCTTTACCGACAATTTTCGGAATCTCATAAATTAAAAGCTGAATACCGACCCAGGGGGTATAAATCCCGGCCATAGTTCTTTTTATAACTTTTAAAAGAGTTTCCGGAGCAATCCATACAACTACAAAAAGAAAAATACAAACAAGCGTAGCCGCAAAAACCTGTTTTGTAATATATCCGTCAAAAATCTTAAAAGGTAAAGATATTTTAGGCATTTTCATTACAGAGTAAAGTCCTTTCCTAAATAGAATTGTTTTGCAACAGGGTCATTAGCTACTTCTACGCTTCGTCCCTGAATTTTAATTTTACCATCAAAAATTACATAAGCTCTGTCAGTAATAGAAAGAGTAGCCTTCGGATTGTGGTCTGTAATCAATACCCCTAACCCCTTTTCCTCTGATAACTTTCTTATGTTTTCCTTAATTTCTCCTATCGCAATAGGGTCAATACCTGTAAACGGCTCATCAAGAAGAATAAACTCAGGACTTGCAGCCAGTGCTCTAGCAAGCTCGACTCTTCTTCTTTCACCTCCGGAAAGAGAAATCGCCGAAAATTTTCTTTTTTCTTTCATACCGAATTCATCAAGCAAATCTTCGAGTTTTTGTTTTTTCTCATCAGGAGTCAACTTATCATTCATTTGCAAAACGAGTTTTATATTATCTTCAACAGAAAGCTTTCTAAAAATAGAAGCCTCCTGCGGCAAATATCCAATACCTTCTTTTGCACGAATATTCATCGGTACATCAGTCAAGTCTTTGTCCCCTAAAAATACCTTGCCGCCGTTAGCTTTGACTAACCCCACAACCATATAGAATGTTGTAGTTTTTCCAGCCCCGTTAGGCCCGAGAAGACCGACAACTTCTCCCTGATTTACCTCAAAACTTATATCGTTAACAACTGTTCTATCACCGTATATTTTTACAAGATTTTTAGCCGTAATTTTCATATTAAACTTTCCACCTTTATATCTAAAAAGGATACCACAAAACAGGTGAAAAATTAAATAAATTTATGCTTGCTTATCTAGAAACTTTTGTTCGCTAGAAGAACTTTTAGACTGACTATCCGTTGAAACAGCCCCATTTTCATCAGGCTTCAAATGCAAAGCATTCATAATTGGATGCAATATTAAATGACTTATTTCAGGTGCAAGTATTGTTAAACCGATAACAGAACCGATTATCGAACTTAACTCTATAGATCCTTTAGCAAGCTCAAACATCTTGCCCTGTTTTTCCATCGTTCCTTTAAGCAATGGCTTTATGCCCTTCTTTTCATTACCGATTAAATACTCGAGCAAAATCGCATTATTATCTTTCGGGTTAACAAGCGTTGCCGGTATCAAATCACGGAATTTTTTATTTTTATCCAACATCCTCTGCGCAGGAGTCATATATGCAAGATGATGATATGCAAGCATCTGCTTTGCATTTTGAAACGCCGGCAATCCTTCTTTTTTAAATATTTTTTGTGCAAGTTTAAAACCGCCATTTTTAAAAATAGGAGGAATGATTGCAATATAAATACCAAAACACAAAAGCTGGTATAAAAGCTCTTTTACAGCCGCATACTTTCTGGTATCCTTATCGGTATTTTTATCCATTAAAGTGAAAGCAGGTCTGCCAACAGCCTTTAACGCTGTTTCTATTTTTACACAAGCATCGGTATTTTGTGCAATTGTCTGGAAAGAGTTACTTGTAATAGCATTAATAAACGGCCCTAACATACTATCCACCTACCTTCATTCCATAATTTTGTATACTAGTAATACGTACAGTGTTGAGCAAATTTTTGCTGTTTTCACTGAGTTTGGGTGAATAAATAGCTGATGCCAGAGGCAGTTGAGTAGTATTTTCTTTTATATCAAGTTTTTGCCCAAAACTTTTATCTTTTTTATTATATAGTTTGCTCACCCCATCCATAATAGGTTTTAAAGTTAAATTACAAACCACAGGAATAACCACTCCTGCTGTTAAACATACACTGAGTAAAGACAAACCATTTTTAATTTTTTTAGGACTTGCTCCGGTTTTTCTGGCAAGAGGAACCGCGAGCGGAAGCACCATATTATGCGTCGCCAAATAAGAGCCAAAAGCTATAGCCTCAGTCAAACCTTCCCTAAATGCGGCATATTTTTTAGATTTCGGGTCAGACTCTTTATCCATCATTGTAAAAGTCGGACGCATAACCCCCTTAAACATAGCTATCGCCAGTACTGCATACAAAGCATCGTTATGTCTTCCGAGTGATTCACATATTTTTTTTAATTGATTATAAACAAAACCGCTCATTACAAAACAATCTTTCCTAAAAAAGTTTCATATGGTTTAAGTTCAAAAAAAATTATTTGTGCTATTAAATAGTGAGTGTTGTAACATTTTGTCACAAAATCATTATACCGTAAAATAACTAACTGTTTGATTAAAAAGGTTTTTTATGATTCAATAGACTTGAACACGCTTGAAAATAAGCACTAGCAGTTTGCGAAAGCGGCGATTAAAGCGGTTTTAGATTACTGGAGGACATTAATGGACAAAACATTTGTTGCAATCAAGCCCGATGGAGTAAAAAGAGGATTAATCGGTAACATTATCAGAAGAATTGAACACAAAGGCTACAAAATTGTCGGCTTAAAAATGCTTCAGCCAACATTGGAAATTGCCGAAAAGCACTACGCAGAACACAAGGGTAAACCCTTTTATCAGGATTTAATCAACTACATCACATCAGGCCCGATTGTTGCAATGGTTGTTGAAGGCAAAAACGTTATCGAAGGTATGCGCCACATGATGGGTTCCACAGTACCGAACGATGCTCAGGTAGGTACAATCAGAGCTGATTTTGCTCAAACAAAAGAATTCAACACAATCCACGGTTCAGATTCCTGTGAAAGTGCTGAAAGAGAGATAAATATCTACTTCAAGCCTGAAGAACTTTGCAGAGACTGGAAAACAATGATGGACTATGTCTGGGAAGATATGAAATAATGAAAAGCGATTTTTTCAGCTATGAATTATTAAACGAAGATAAAAAGACCGGAGCACGTGCCGGTCTTTTGCATACACCTCACGGGGATATAGAAACTCCCATCTTTATGCCTGTTGGCACAAACTCTGCCGTCAAAATGATGACAAATGACCATCTAAAAGATGTTGGATCCCAGATTATTCTTGGCAACTCTTACCATCTTTCACTGCGTCCGGGGAACAAATTGATTAAAGAGTTTGGCGGTCTGCATAAATGGATGAACTGGGACAAGCCTATTCTTACTGATTCAGGCGGCTTCCAAGTCTTCAGCCTTGCGGATTTAAGAAATATCACAGAAGACGGTGTAAAATTTAAAGACACAAAAACTGGCACGGAATACTTTATTAATCCTGAAATTTCAATGGAAATTCAACAGGATCTGGGTTCTGATATTGCGATGGCATTCGATGAATGCGCCCCCTACCCTTGCACATACGAAGAAGCCAAACTGGCAATGGAGCGCACACACCGCTGGTTAGAACGTTGTTTTAAAGCTCATACAAGAGAGGATCAGGCACTTTTCCCCATTGTACAGGGCGCATTCTATGACGATTTGAGAAAAGAAAGCGCAAGAGTAATTTCTACCTTTGATGCAGTAGGTTATGCAATAGGCGGTGTTAGCGTTGGCGAGCCTGCTGATGTCAAAAATCATTTTGTAGAGTTAACAGCACCGCTTTTGCCTAGAGAAAAACCGAGATATTTAATGGGCGTTGGCACACCGGAAGATTTGCTCGACGGTATTTTACGCGGTGTGGATATGTTTGACTGTGTACTACCGACAAGAAATGCCCGCCATGGTTCTTTTTTCACGTCTGAGGGAAGAAGAATTATCAAAAACAAAGAGTTTGAAAAAGACGCTTCTCCACTTGACGCAAATTGCAACTGTTATGCTTGCCGCAACCATACAAAAGCATATATAAGGCATTTATATCGTGTAGGCGAAGCAACAGCCGCAATACTTTTAAGCATTCACAATATACAGTTTTTAATAGACCTTGTGAAAGATGCTCGAAAAGCAATCTTGGAAGACCGTTACGAAGAATTTTACAAAGAAAGAATGCAAAAGCTTTTTAGCAAGTAAGTTGTTTATTTGGGTAACTGATTGAATTTATCGATGTATTAAAGAATACCGGACGCAATATATTGA
>CALVAT010000112.1 GCA_944325565.1 Candidatus Gastranaerophilales bacterium | reverse complement strand
GTTTTCGCCTGCTCCGTCGGAGCACGGCTCAAACTTCAAAAGACGTCTGGTGTCGTCCTGTCCGCTTTCACCTTCGTGAAACCGTCACGGACTCACTTTGGTAATGCTTACTCGTAACAAAAAACGAGGCACAAGCCTCGTAATTTTGTTACATCGTAAGTTCGGCGGCAACGACTCTGCCGAGCAAAACAATCCAGTGAATTGTTTTGCGAGAGGTTGAACCGCAAATTTACGTTAGTAAATTTGTCGTGAAAATCCCCTAAAACATTAATATTACTTTGTAATAGTTCGGCTCCTGTGGAGTTTGCCTCGGCAAACTCTTACGTCGCTGTCGTCCAGTGTCAAAATGCCGGCAAAACTCAATGTTTTGACCGGCATTTTTTACATCCGTATGCTTTTTGGTTTTCGCCTGCTCCGTCGGAGCACAGCTCAAACTTCAAAAGTTCGGCGGCAACGACTCTGCCGAGCAAAACAATCCAGTGAATTGTTTTGCGAGAGGTTGAACCGCAAATTTACGTTAGTAAATTTGTCGTGAAAATCCCCTAAAACATTAATATTACTTTGTAATAGTTCGGCGGCAACGGGATTTGAACCCGTGTCAACAGAATGAGAATCTGCTATCCTGACCCCTAGACGATGCCGCTATAGGGAAATTTATTACAAAACCAGTATAGCACTAAAAAATTTTATGCAAGATAATCATTTATAATAGTATCTTTTTTAAGCGGTTTCAGGTCGCGGCAGGCTTCTTCATATCTTTTAGGCAAATCTTCAAGAATAACGGAGCTGTCTGATTTTCCCATTTTTAAAACGCCGTCTTCTTTGCGGTAAACTCTCATTGCAAGGCTTGGCATTTCAACACGATAATTCGGGTCTACAACATAGATGGCAACTTTGTCATCTTTTCCATCATTTTCCAGCCTTTTTATCTCTTTATTAATAAGTTCTATATCTTTTTCTGAACAACAGTCGATAATAGAAGCACCGTTATAAATCGGTAATATAACTTTGGAACCAAATGATACGTTCTTGACCATATATTCTCCTTTTGCATATTTATTATATTTTAAAGCTTATGATAAAAAATTTTGCTATTTTTTTAAGAAATATTAATTCCTTTAATGTAATATTCTGTTTACGCTTGTCCTGCATTGCGCTATAATCAATAGAATGGAAGGACAGATTTTTAAGATACATTCGGATTTTTATTATGTTAATACGCCTCAGGGTGAATATGAGTGCAAAATCCGTGATGTTTTAAAAAAAAGAAAAGACTCTATTGTCACAGGCGATTTTGTTGAACTTGAACAAATAAATGAAAACTCTAAACAGGCCTTTGTTTCAAAAGTTCTTCCCCGTGAAAACTATATTCCACGCCCTAAAGTTGCGAATATAAATCAGGTTATAGTCGTTTCTGCTCTTAAAGAACCCGATCTTGATTTTGAACAACTTAACAGATATTTGTGTTTTTGTGAGTATTATAATCTGTACCCTGTCCTGTGTTTTAACAAAAATGACCTTGAAGGTGAAGAGGAAATCATCGCCAAAATTAAAAAGATTTATGAACCGCTGAATTACAATATACTTTTTACTTCGGCTCTTGAGGGCAACGGGATAGACGAATTCAAAAAATATCTGGAAAACAAAATTACCGTTTTGTGCGGTTCATCCGGCGTGGGAAAATCCTCTTTGATTAACGCTGTTTGCCCGCATTTAAGCCTTAGAACAAAACAGGTATCACAAAAATCCGAGCGGGGTACGCACACGACAAGGCACTGTGAAATTATCTCTATTGATGCAAATTCGCGGATTGTCGATACTCCTGGATTCAGCCAGCTTAAATTTGATTTTTTAATGCCGGCTGATGTCGGACTTTTGTTTAGAGAAATAATGCAAATTCAAAAAAACTACGGTGCATGCAAGTTCTCTGACTGTCTGCATGAACACGAAACAGGATGTCAGGTATTGGAACATCGGGATTTAATGGATGAAACACGCTACCAGAGTTACCTGCAATTTGTCAAAGAGGCAAAGGAGTATAAAAAACAGGTTACATACAGCGGTAAGAAAACAGAAACCCGCTCGAAAACAGTGCATAATAGAGAAATTACCAAAATTAGCAGCAAAAAACGCCAAATATCAAGACGTAAAACAAATCAGGATATAGATAAGGAAATACACGAATAATGGAAAAATCCGTAAAAAAACAGTTTGAAGATTACATAAAAATAATAGAACAAAAACTCGATGAGTATTTGCCGCTACAGTATCCGCAAGAAATATGGGAATCTATGCGATATTCTGTTCTTGCCGGTGGAAAAAGATTGCGTCCGATACTCTGTCTTGAAACCTGCAGGGTGCTATCAGGCAGCTATGAACAGGCGATTCCGACGGCATGCGCTATTGAAATGCTCCATACACAAAGCCTTATCCATGATGATTTGCCGTGTATGGACAATGACGATTATCGCAGAGGCAAACTTACAAACCATAAAAAATTCAGTGAGTCTACAGCAGTGCTGGCAGGTGATGCATTGTTGTCGTTTGCTCCTCAGGTTATTATTCAAAAAACTCCTGAAAATGTATCTAAAGACAAAATATTACAGGTACTCGAGGAGTTTCTTGTCAGCGCCGGTGCTGAAAAACTTATTGCCGGTCAGGTTGTGGATATTGCTTCAGAGGGCAAACAAATCGATAAACAAACCCTGAATTTTATTCACGAAAATAAAACTGCTGCATTGTTCAAGCTGTCTTTAAGAACCGGCGCAATATTAGGCGGAGCCGATGATAAGAAGATTGAAGCGTTAACATTATTTGCGCAGAATCTCGGTCTTGCTTTTCAAATTATGGACGATATTCTGGATGTTACATCGACTCTAGAAGAACTCGGCAAGACCCCGGGCAAGGATGCACTGGAAGAAAAAGCTACATACGTAAGCCTTTACGGACTTGATGAGGCTAAAAAACAGGTGGCTTCACTTTGCAGTACTGCTTGTGGTATATTAAAAGAGCACAACATCGAGTCAGAAGTTCTGTCAGGCGTTGTTGAGAGTATCTTGGAAAGGGTTTGTTAATGTACGAAACAGGTACAGCGATAGAAGTTTTAGGAAACGGGTTTATTGCAGCTTTTATTGCACAGGTATTAAAATTTATTTATTTTGTAATAGTTCATAAAAAAGTTAATTTTAAAATATTTACGACTACAGGCGGAATGCCCAGTTCCCACAGCGCTGGAGTAATAGCTCTTTCTATGACTGTAGGCTATAATGAGGGCTTAAACTCTATAATATTTGCCGTAGCTCTGGGGTATGCTTTTGTTGTAATGTATGATGCAGCGGGCATAAGACGTTCTGCCGGAAAGATTGCTGCAACAATGAACAGAGTTATGGAAGAATTTTATGCTCACAGACCTTCTGTTGCAGGTGAGAAATTGAAAGAACTTCTCGGGCATACTCCTTTTGAAGTTTTTATGGGTGCAATTCTCGGTATAGTTGTTTCTTACATAATACATTTTTGGATTCTTCAATAAAGTGTTAATATAGAATTATGACGGGTGATGATTTTAGTCTGTACAATAATTTCTATAGCGCAATTCTGCTTTTGGATTCTAACCAGAAAATTGTGTTTAAAAACATTGCTTTTGTAAAAAACTTTGGCAATATCAAAAATTTTGAAAGATTTTCTAACTATTTTTCTTTTGATATTTGCGTTCTGGATTCGGACAATTTGCTTGCATCAAATCCTGTAAATTTTGCCATACATTCAAAAGAAAGTTTTACTGCTATAGCATCATACCAGAAAACAAAAGAACAGCTGTCTTATTTTCAGATTACGTCATTTATGGACGGAAAATATAAAGTTCTCGCGTTTAAAAATATAACTAACGATATACTGTATGAAGAAACAGAAAAGAAATATGCTTTTATACGCCAGCAATATCTTAACCTTGCTGAGGAAAACAGACAGTATGCTGCGCTCCAGCAAAAAGCACAAACCCAAACACTTAAGCTTGCGCTTATGCATAGAGTTTCTAATGTTATAAGAGAGTCTATGGATATTGATAAAATTATTAATTCAACGCTAAAAGAACTGTTTAACCTGCTGGGGGCTATAAAGGTATATTATGCGCGGCTGGAGGACAATGATTTTTATATAAATTCTGTTTATCCTGAAAAATTTAATTCTCTTACCGGTGAAAGAGCAGAATTTTCGTCTGAAACAAAAGGTTTTATAAAAACAAAGTCAATACGTGTAAACCCATGTATCAAAGAATATTTAAACAGTGAGGTAAGTTACCCTTCGCCGGTAAATAGAATAATCGTGCCTGTTTATCGTATGCATGAAATTCTTGGAATCCTTATTATTTATACAACCCAAAAATATTATGATGAGTCCCAGAATGATGTTCTTCAATCTATTGCGGCGCAGCTTGCTTCTGCAATTGTTCAGGCCTCTTTGTTTCTTGAGGTAAAACAGAAAAATGAAAAGCTTGAAAACACTTTAAAAGAGTTGAAAGAAACCCAATTGCAGCTAATAAATTCCGAAAAAATGGCGTCTTTGGGGCAACTTGTTGCCGGAGTTGCACACGAGATTAATACCCCGCTGGGTTCTATTAATGCAAACAATGATATTTTAAATAAAATGCTTACAAAACTTGCTCAATCCTGTGATAATAAGATGATTGTAGAAAATATTCAAAATATTAACAAAATTGATAAAGAAGCAATCAAACGTATAAGCGGTATAGTAAAGAGCCTCAAACGTTTTGTCAGACTGGATGAGGCTGATTTGCAATCGGCGGATATCAATAACGAACTTGATTTGACGCTGGAGCTGATTAAACATGAAACTAAAAACAGAATACAGATCATTAAAAATTATGGTGACATACCTGATATAAAATGTTATCCTAATATGCTTAATCAGGTCTTTATGAATATACTAATTAATGCGTGCCAGAGCATAAAAGAGCAGGGTACAATTACGATAACCACAGGACTTGAGAATGATATGCTGGTCGTTAAGATAAAAGATACGGGCGCTGGAGTTGATGAAAGTATAAAAGACAGGATGTTCAGTGCCGGTACTACGACAAAAAAGATTGGCACCGGA
>CALVAT010000111.1 GCA_944325565.1 Candidatus Gastranaerophilales bacterium | reverse complement strand
CCAAGACGAAGTCTTGAAGCGCTACGCAACTGCTTACAATGAAAATCGAATATTATAATGGGGCGTTAGCGCAGTTGGTAGCGCACAACACTGGCAGTGTTGGGGTCACGAGTTCGAGTCTCGTACGCTCCACCATTACAAAAAACAGGACTTCAATGGTCCTTTTTTCATTTTTAGAATCTTGAGCAACCAATGACTGATTACAAAACTTTTCTTGATACAGGGATTGATGAAATCAACGCCGGAAAATTTAAAGACGGCATTGAAAATATTAACAAATCTCTTGAATTAAAAAACGACTGGGATATTCCGTACTTTTTTAGAGGCGTGGCTAATCATGCTCTTGAAAACTACGATGAAGCAATGCTTGATTACACAAAAGCTTTGCAGCTTAATGAAAAAATGACAGATGCTTATTACAACAGAGCAAGAATTATACTGACCAGAAAAGATATTGAAAATCCTGACATAAAACAGGCTGTAAAAGATTTGGAAAAAGCTCTTGAACTTGATGAAAAATTTATAGATGCAATGTATGCCCTTGCTGCTGCGCATAAAAAATTAGGGAATTACCACGAAGCGCTAAAACATCTTGATAACCTGCTCGAAATTGAGCCAGAGGCAATTAACGCACGTGCATTAAAAAAATTGCTTTTACAAAAGTACATTAAATAATTTTTTTCTTTCGGGATTTATTGTAACCTGTTGATATGGGTCAAGATAAAAGCTTAATTAAATATCCGGAAAACTATGTTGTTCTAGATATAGAAACAACTGGATTTTCACCGGAAAATGATGAAATTATTGAACTAAGCGCACTGCGTGTTGTTAATAACAATGTTGTTGAAGAGTTTTCTGAACTCGTTAATCCAGAACGCTATGTTTCATCTTATATAACTAATTTAACAGGTATATCACAACAAATGCTCTATAATGCATCTAAAATTCCTGATGTATTAAACAGGTTTATGGAGTTTGTTTCTGACAGCATGATTATGGGGCACAACGTGACGTTCGATATAGGATTTATCGACAACAAGCTGAAAAAACATTTTAACTCTGATTTTAACAATGATTACATTGATACGCTGAAAATAGCAAGAAAAATGCTGCCAAATTTAAAAAGCAAAAAATTAGGGATGATTGCCCAGCATTTTAACTTCAATACAGACGGAATGCACAGAGGCTTGAAAGATTGTATTGTTACAAATATGTGCTATCAAAAGTTTGTACAAATGCACAGAGAACAGCAGCTAAAACAGACAAATGCTCTAGGACTGATATACAAAGATGTCCAAACATCATTGTAAAAAGTCAGAAAGTATTGCCGCTGACTTTGCTACTTCTCACCTGTTTGCTAAGAAAGAACACCTTTCAATGCTTGAGTGTCTTTATCTTTAACAAGCTCCTTGTACAGTTCAATACCTGCTGTCAGGCTATATACGTTGTTAAATCCTCTTTGCAAAAGTATTCTTGAGGCAACATAACTTTGAAAACCTGTGTTACAAAATAGTATAACCTTTTTGTCTTTTGGCAGTTCTGTATATCTGGTTCTCAAATCAGGTGTAAAGATATGTATGGCACCTTCTATTGTTTCGTTTTCATATTCAGCCTGAGAACGAACATCCACAAGCAAAGCATCTTTCAGGTCTTCAAAATATGCAGGTTTTACAAAACCTTTTAATATATTATCCGCGTGCATCCCAAGAATATTAACGGGGTCTTTAGCAGAAGAATAAGGCGGAGCATAACAGAGTTCTGAATCTATTAAGTCCCAAACCTTAAGCCCGTTTCTCATCGAAGTTGCAATTACATCAACTCTCTTTTCAACCCCTTCACGGCCGGCTGCTTGGATACCGAGTATGTCGCCGTTGTTGTTGAATAAAAGCTTATACATAGTTCTTGTTGCACCGGGGTAATAATTTGCGTGAGAAAATCCGTAAGTAAACGTTTTCCAGTACGGGATGTTCTTTTTTACAAGCATTTCTTCACTGTTTCCTGCACAGGCAATCGTAAGGTCAAAGACCTTTACAACAGCAGAGCCTATTGTTTTTTTATAAACAGATTTATAGCCGGCAATGTTATCGGCAATAATTCTGCCCTGCCTGTTAGCAGGCCCTGCCAGAGGAACGAGCACATCATCACCGGTTACAAAATCTTCAACTTCTACGCTGTCACCGCCTGCGTATATATCAGAATCAGAGGTTTGCATATTTTCGTTGACCTTAACACCGCCAGTTTTACCGATTTCAAGCCCGCAGGATGCAGCAAGCGTGTTTTCCGGTCTTACGCCTATAGCCAGCACTGCTATATCATAAGGAAGTTTCTTACCTGAATTTAAAATTATTTCATCATCTGTAAGTTCTTTTACCCCGTCTGAGAGTATCAGATTTACCCCGTGTTTTCGCATTTCGTTTTGTGCAAAAGCAGCGGTTTCCTTATCAACGGGCGGCAAAATATGTGAGGCCTGTTCAACAAGCGTTGTTTTAACTCCATTCATTAACGCAAAATTCTCTGCCATTTCAATTCCAATAAAGCCGCCACCGATTACTACGGCATTTTTTGCTTTAATATTTTTTAAATGTGCTTTTATTTTTTCGGCATCCTGCAGCATTCTTACAGTAAAGACTTTAGAATTATTTATGCCGTTTACCGGTGGAACAAAAGGTTTTGCACCCGGAGCTAGCACAAGTTTGTCGTACTGTAAGATTTCAGAATTATTGACAGTTACGGTTTTGGCTTTTCTGTCTATGCTTGTAACTTCAGCCCCCATTTTTATATCTACGTTCAACAGATTTTTAAATTTTTGAACGCTTGATACGTGCATTTTTTCTTCGCTGTCTATAACATTTGAGCAGTAATATGGAAGCCCGCAGTTTGCAATAGAAATTTCATGCGTTTTTTCAAGTATTGTGATTTGCGCATTGTCATCCAATCTTCTCAATCTTGCAGCAGCACTTGCGCCGCAGGCTCCTCCTCCAATTATTAAAACTTTCATATAATTTCTCCAATTTATTTTGCTTATGATAAAATTATGTAAGAAAAGAGATAGGGATTCAACAATGAAAAGAATTTTAGTTACTGGCGGAGCAGGATTTATTGGCAACCATTTGTGCAGAAGGCTTTTAAATGAAGGCAATTACGTAATTTGTCTTGATAACTTTTTTACAGGTTTAAAAAGACATATTGAAGACATGCTCGACAATCCAAATTTTGAATTGATTGAGCATGATATTATTGAGCCTATTGATATAGAGGTTAATCAAATTTATAACCTTGCCTGTCCGGCAAGCCCGCCGCATTATCAATATGACCCCGTAAAAACAATGAAAACATCTGTGCTCGGTATTATAAATATGCTTGAGCTGGCAAAAAAATACAAAGCAACGCTGCTTCACGCTTCTACATCAGAGGTTTACGGAAATCCTCTTGTGCACCCCCAGCAAGAATCCTACTGGGGCAATGTTAACCCTATAGGGATAAGAAGCTGCTATGATGAGGGCAAACGTGCAGCAGAAACATTAATGATGGATTATCACAGACAATATGGCGTCGACATAAGAATCATCAGAATTTTTAACACTTACGGGCCAAATATGGACCCTAAAGACGGCCGTGTTGTATCAAATTGCATAGTTCAGGCAATAAACGGAGAGGACATTACAATTTACGGTGACGGCTCACAGACAAGAAGTTTCTGTTATGTTTCTGATTTGGTAGACGGCGCTATAAAAATGATGAACAACGACCAAGGTTTCATAGGCCCTGTAAACCTTGGAAATCCATCAGAGAGAACTGTTTTGAATCTTGCGGAAATAGTGCTTGAAATGACAGGTTCAAAATCAAAAATCACTTATAAAGATTTACCGAGCGATGACCCAGTTAAAAGAAAACCGGATATTAAAAAAGCCCAAGAAATCTTGGGCTGGAAACCTGAAGTTGATATAAAAGATGGTTTGAAAAAAACTATCGAGTACTTTAAAAGTATTAAATAATGAAGTTTTCATGGCATGTAGTTAGACTCAACACAGATGCACACGGATGTATCAATAATGCAGACTTGAATTTTTTATGTGTACGCACAAACTATAAATCTTTGTCATAAAACTTGGCACGCCATTTGACGCACCAAGTCTATGGATATTAAAATTCTTAAAAGTTATCAATAACTTACCATTTCATCAATCCGTCAAGAATCATCGGCAGCATCTTTCCGGCATCATCACCTGTACGGGTTATATATAACATTTCTTCTTTCTTAGGATTTACAAAACATATTGAGTGGCAAAGCTGGAAGAATTGATTGTTCGGGTTTTCTGGAAACAACACAAACGCATAGTGCGATGTGTATTTAGGGTTTTTCAACACTTTATCAAATTCCTCTGAAAACACTTTTGAAAAAGGTGAATTTGCGTCAGGATACGGATAAACAATCATAGTTTTTCCGCTTTTAAAAACCTTACCATATTCGCCGTTTATAAGAAATTGAACATTACTTTGGGAAAGCTTTATAACTTTGTGTTGCACCTTATTGCCAAGAGCAACCGATACAGCATAGGCCCCGCCTTTTTCTATCTTTTTTTGTTTTTCTATGTTCTGGAAAACAAACATTACGGAAATTATCACAATACAAATTATGGCTATTGTAAGCCCCTGTTGTTCTTTTCGTTTGTCTGCACTAGTTTTAATCATATTAAAATCCTCTACTTCAATAATATATATACATATATCATTTTATAATTGAAAAGTCCATTTATAAGTTATACACCAAATGTTTGATTTTTTGACAGAACTGTCGAATATGGAGTCTAATGTCATTTTTAAATAAAAAATCACTTAGTACTTGATTTTTGTTTTTTAGCGTTTAATAATGTACTTGTCGAGGGTGTTTCTCGGTTTGACAAATAAATTCGCGGGATACTCTGCCGAGGATGAAATGACTAAATGTCATTTCGAACGAGAGGTAAGTCTGGTTCAGACTGCGGCAAGTATCGAAATGAAAATTTAATATCGCGGGATACTCTGCCGAGGATGAAATGACTAAATGTCATTTCGGACGAGAGGTAAGTCTGGAAGACTGCTCCGGTAGGTATCAACAATAAAAATCGCGGGATGGAGCAGTCTGGTAGCTCGTCGGGCTCATAACCCGAAGGTCGTTGGTTCAAATCCAGCTCCC
>CALVAT010000110.1 GCA_944325565.1 Candidatus Gastranaerophilales bacterium | reverse complement strand
TATTAATACGGATTGCAAAATATATTATCGTTAGTATAATATATTTGTCAGTGTGTGGAAATAATAGATGGTAGAACATTATACAAAAACATTGCCATATGAATTAGAATTGACTTCAAGAGTCTTGCACGAGGCCACAAAGTGCTACTTTGAGGAATGTAATTTTCCGATTACACCGGAGGAATTTATTGTATTGGATTGCCTGTATCTAAAACCCGATATTATCCAAATCGATCTGGCTAAAATGATTTTGAAGGGCAGAGCTCATACAGGGAGATTTTTAAAATCTCTTGAAGAAAAAAAACTTATCGAACGTAAACCGGTCAGACAATTATCACGAACAGTTACCAAAAATATAATAACACCGGATGGACTGAAACTTTATAAAAAAATGTGTGCTGAAATTGACAAATATATTCAAGAAACAAATCCCCAATTAAATATACAAATAAATGATGTTATTAAAATATTGCAAGAAATAAGAAAAAATTGTACGGACAGATTTAATATAAAATTTGAATAAAATAGATTAAATGGAACTTGCAATTTTTTTTAATTTGTTTTTTAATCTACTTGTAGATAAATCTACAAAGTAAGAGAAAGTTATGGCACAAGGTATATCAACAGCACAAGAGTGGCGTTTTCAGGTTAATCCATGGATAGCTATGATCCCTATAATGCTTTCCATATTTATGTTTGCTTTGGATGAAACCATCTCTAACGTTGCCCTGCCTCATATGGCGGGTTCATTTTCTGTAAGCCATAATGAATCCACATGGATTATTACGAGTTATCTTGTAGCCAGCGGTGTAGTCATTCCGACCGTTGATTTTTTCTGCAAGTTGATGGGGCGAAAACAGTATTTTTTACTAAGTATCGTAATATTTACAGTTGCATCAGTACTTTGCGGAATTTCAACTTCAATGACAATGATGTTAGTTTCAAGAATTCTGCAGGGTATTGGTGGCGGCGGAATTATGCCTATTGCGCAGGCGATAATTTTTGAAATTTTTCCAAAAGAAAAACTTCCTGCTGCGATGTCGGTGTTTGGTCTGGGGGTTGTTCTTGCTCCTATCATGGGGCCTGCTGTCGGCGGCTGGATAACAGAAACTTACTCATGGCCGTGGATTTATTTTATAAATATTCCGTTCGGGATAATAACATTTTATCTTTCCTTAAAATATATAGAAGAACCTCCTTACTCTTTAAAACAATCCGGCGTTACCATGGATTTTTCAGGGTTTACATTTATGGCATTATGGCTTTTGAGCCTGCAGGTAGTGCTGGAGAAAGGCAACGATAACGACTGGTTTGGCTCTCCTTGGATATGTAAATTATTTACATTTTCTATGATATGTCTTATTGTCTTCATCTGGATTCAAATTAAAAAGAATATAGATAAATCTCAACCGCTTATAAATTTATCTATTTTAAAAAACCATAACTTTTTAATCGGTACAATGGGGCAAATTGTATTGATGGGTGTAATGATGGCGTCATCATCAATACTGCCGTCTATGCTGCAATCTTTAATGGGATATTCGGCTTTTATGAGCGGTGTTTCAATGGTACCAAGAGGGGCTGGATGTTTGATTGCTTCAGTATTATCCGGAGTTCTCGTTATTAAATTAGGTATAAAACCTGTTGTTGTAATAGGTCTTGTTATTCTTGCCGCCGGAAGTTTGATGTTTGGAGAGATTAACACTTCTATAGCGCTTGCTAATATTGCAATACCTAACTTTACTTTCGGGCTTGGTATGCTTTTGACAATGGTTCCTCTTTCTAATATTTCCTGCGCAACACTGTCAAATGAAGAACAGACAAACGCGGCCGGTTTGCAAAACCTTGTTAAAAACGTCGGCGCTGCAATCGGTACATCAATTGCAACCACTATGATTTCAAGGTTCTCCCAGTTTCACCAGATGACCATGGTTAAATTTTTAAATGACGGAAATAATGTGTATATGGAAAGATTAAATGCAATGACTTCCTCATTTATGGCTAATAATATGGAGTATCAAACCGCACTGCATATGGCTCAGGGACAAATTTATAATATGCTGAAACAACAGGCAACACTATGGGGATATGTGGAAACTTTCAGATATTTTGCGCTTGCTGTTGCTCTTATTTTGCCGTTTGTATATTTTCTGCATGAAGAAAAAAAGAAAAAAACTAAAAGTGCTTAACAGTCTTTTGGTCTTTTTTCCCACAACATTATGTTTCCATCCGGTGAAAGTTTTTTAAATCCGTTTTTTTTATAAAACATATACGCTGAAGGTGTGTAATACAAACAAATTTTATTGTTTACAAGTTTTAGATAATCCAGTATTGATGTTCCTACGCCTTTAACAAACGGTCGTTTTGTATATATATAACGGGGGTGAACCTGTAAGTATTCAAGCTCAATTTCTGCATTTTTTATTTTAGAAATTTTTGCTATCCCGTAAACATCGTATGCATTCAAATTCTCAAAGTTGTCCGTTTGTTTTGTTAAAGCAAATAATCTCGATTTGTTGTTATTTCTAGAACTTTTAGAGGAATTGTATATATTGTTAGCATAAGAATCACCGCCAAAATCTATGGCAATATTTTCGATTGCCTGCAAATCCTTGCTATCTCCTGCATTAAGTTCAACAAGGTTTGCATAATCCTTTGTATAAATTTTGTTTTCATAAGAGTATTTTTTTATCGGTACTTTTTGTACAAACTGTGCCCCAAAAGATATAATATTATTCATTTTATTTATTTACTATTTCATCGCAATCGGCTATAGAAATTTTTTCAAAACCTGATTTTAATGATTCTTGTGTGTTATCACCTTTTTTCAGCATTTTATCAATCGTACGGTTTGATATAAATACTTCATCGCTTGTTGATTTATATGCAACTGATGTAGGAGTCTTTCCGTTTTTGAGTTCTGTATACGGGATATTTAGCTGCTGTAGAAGTGTTTGGAATTTGTTATAAATATCAAGACTCTTCTGATTATTTTTTGAGCCCAGTAATACAGCCTGCAAATTTTCACTTTTTAAATCCAATTTTCCTCTCAAAAATGTTATTACTCTGGAGAAAACATGGTTCATTTCGGTATTTGGGTTAAGATGCATTAAAACTGCCTCTTCGCCGTCGGATATTAAACAAGAACTGCAATCGACGATATTTGTTGTATAAACATCTTTTGCCTTGATGCTTTCTTTTAATGTCCACGGGTAATTAACTGAATTTTTTGATGGAATAGAGGCTATTGTGCTGGCAAATTCATTCAGGGTTACGGGTTTTATTCTTGATGTAAAACTTATATTTTTCATGTGATTTTCTATTTTATTTAATCTAGTGTCGTCTTTTCAATGTGTCACTCAAAAAATGTGTTCATGCCACTTCTTTATCACGAATTTTTTTCGAATAATTTAAAAAGAATACTCTGGTTTGTTTACATAAAACAAAAAAATAAAAATTTTTGCTATATAAATCTTTTAATCCGGTATTTGCTTATAAAAAATCTGTTTGTACGTTTTCTGTTATAATTAAACCTATGAAAATTGATAAAAAACTATTAATATTTGTAGCTGTACTTACTTTTGTTGCGCTGGGCTTACGGCTTATAAACATAGGCGATGCCGCATTGTGGATAGATGAGCTTTATTGTTACGATATTGCTTTAAAACCCAATGTCATAGAAATTTTAAAAACAGTATTATTAACAGACTTGCATGCACCGTTGTTTTTCATAATCCTGCATTTTTGGATAAAATTATCTGGCAGCTCAGATACTGTATTAATAATGCTGCCGGTAATTTTTTCAACACTCAGCGTGCCTGTCGGATTTGTAATATGCAAAAAACTTTTTGATACAAAAACTGCGGTTGTATTTTCAATACTAAATACATTTAACGCTCTTGAGATTTATTACGCACAGGAGCTGAAGTTTTACTCGCTATTGCCGCTGCTCGGGTTGTTGAGTTTTTATTTTTTCTTGAAAATAACAAAAGATTTTAATATAAAAAATGCGCTTTGGCTGTTGTTAATAAATACTGTAATAATTTATACCTTTAACGCCGGTATATTCTTTGTATTTTCTGAATTTGCAGCAGGTCTGGCATTTATACTTTTTAAGAGAAAAGAAAATTTAAAGAACTATTTTTATTCTTTTGTTTTTACCGGAATTTTATATGTACCGTACTTTTATTTTCAAATAAAAACCATGTTAGGGCTGAAGAAAAGTATTTGTACACTTTTTGATATCTTTCATTTTGATTTAGGTTTTGTGTTTACATTAATACAGAATTTTTTTACACCTGCCATCACAAATCTGTCCAACAACCCTGTTAATTACAATCCCGTGGAGATGATAAAAACAACGGGGAGTTTGGGCTTTGTTTTTTATATTGTGTTATTTTCTGCAGTTGCACTATATGGCGTTTATAGGACTATTAGGGAGAAAAACAAAAATGCATCATTGATTTTATCTGTGTCTGTATTATTTGTGCTTATATTAATAATTCTTGCTCAAATTCATATAATACCGCTTGTGACAAGGTATACACTGCTTGTTCATCTGGCATTATTAACAATTTTTGCTTATGGAATTGCGGGTATAAAAAATACAAAGACTCTCTGGTTTTTGACAGGTCTGCTTGTTTTTATATCTTTATTCAGCTTTTTGTTCTATAAAGATTCTCCTCTTAAGAGAAATTCTTCTTTCCATTATTACAGTGCACGGGCGTTGGAGCAGGCTGGCGCAGGCGATGGCGATATTATTGTTATGCCGTATTTTGGCAGATTTTTGTATAAGTATTTTGATAAAGGGCAGCTTGTTGACTATAGAAGTGAAGAGCTGCTGCTCATGAGTGATGCATTTTTAATGAAAGAAACTTTCGGGCTTTCTCAAGAGGAATACAAGAATAAAGATAAAAGTTCTTTAAAACTCCGGCGTTATTTAGAAAATCCAGAGGTACCTTTAGAGCTGGAGCAATATTTTAAAGACAAATATCTTTCAAAACTTAAAAAGGGACAAAAACTTTATCTGGTCGAGAATTATAATATATATATTGTTCCCGATGAACTTTACCTTCCGATGTTAAAAGGTGTTAATATTGATAAACAAAACTTAACAGAACTTGAACGAAGTGCAAGGTATGCTCTGTTGTATACAAAAATTTTAAAGAACCTTGAAACCCTGTTTTCGCGTAATCTTCGACCTGTTAGAGTGTATAATTCTGAAAATCAGGATGTAAAAATTTTTGAATTTGTTAATGAAAAATAGCAATTTCGTTTCACAAAATGTTTTTAAGAAATTATGAGAATACCGAATGATTTTAACAACAGAATCAACGGTAATACATCGGTTAATCATAATTTTTTAGGTAGTGTAGAAGTTA
>CALVAT010000109.1 GCA_944325565.1 Candidatus Gastranaerophilales bacterium | reverse complement strand
CTCTAACACCGGCAAGATTATGTAACATTATTATAAAGTTTGCACAAAATGATATAGAAAATATAACCTTTTGATGTATAATATTATGGTGAATGTTGCTACACTTAGATAGGGAAATCATCAAAAGGAGAAATTATGGCACGAATTCTTGTATCTATGCCCGACGAATTTTTAAACAAAATTGATCAGGTTGCAGACAGCGAACAAAGAACAAGAAGCGAACTGGTCAGAGAAGCTTTGAGAAGCTATATAAAACGCACAAAACTTCCGAGCCCGCAAAAAGCTTTAAGTAACGCAAAAATTCTGGAAGAAATATTAGATTAAAACAATGAGAGAAATACTTGCAATAATACCCGTAAGAGGCGGTTCTAAGGGTATTCCCGGCAAAAATATAAAACTTCTGGCGAATCGTCCGCTTGTGGCATATTCAATAGATGCGGCCCAAAATTCCAAATACGTCACAAGAACAGTTGTCTCAACAGAAAGCAGCGAGATAAAACAGGTTGTGCAATCTCTCGGGGCCGAGGTTGTAGACAGACCACAGGAACTGGCTCAGGACGAAACAAAAACCGCACCCGTTTTGCTTCAGGTTTTAGATTATCTAAAACATAACGAGGATTATGAACCCGATATTGTTGTTTTACTGCAGGCAACCTGTCCTTTAAGAGATTCTAAAGAGCTGGATGAAGCTTTTGAACTGTTTTTTAACAGCGAACACGAGGGCTGCGATTCTGTATTCGCGGGCAAAATGCTCGGCACAACCCACGCGCTGTGGCGGCAGAATCCAATGACAAAAGACTATGACTGTCTGTATGACTACAGACACCGCCCCAGACGTCAGGATACGGACAAACATTTTCCGCTGCTTAGAGAAACAGGCGCCACCTATATAATAAAAACCGCGGTTATGAAAGAAGTCAAAGACTTTATCGGCAAAAATCCGCGTGTTTATTTTGACGGAACCTGTCTTGATATAGATACAATACAGGATTTTGACAGGGCTGCCGAATTGATAGAACAAAGACGCGCAGGCAGAGCTTAGGCAATGGAGAATGAAAACAAAGAAATTTTGTATTCCGATTTCACTAGCCTCGGCAGTGTTATGTCGTCTGTTATGCAAAGCTCAAACCTCAGACAGGGCATAAAAAAAGCCTCGCTATTCAAATTCTGGCCGCAGGTTGCAGGCAAAAAGTTTGAAAAATACTCACGTCCGGACTCCATCACTCCGTCGAATGTGCTTGTTGTTGCGTGTGCAAATGCTGCTGTCAGTTCAGAATTAACAATGTTTAAGCAGGATATTTTAAAGAAAATAAAAACCTATGCAAACCCGCTGGGCATAGAGATTGTGGACATAAATTTTTCTCACAAAATCTGGAAACAAACAAAAAATGAAGAAACAACAGAATACCAGGAGCCCCAAAATCCCTATAAAAAAGATTTAACAAACTTTAATCCCGAAGAAATAGAACTAGACCCCGAAGAGGTTGAAGCAATAAAGAAAAGCGTTGAAAAAAACACCTTTGCCTCAGCGCTTCAGCGAAAAAAAATGTTTGATGCGATTATTCTTGACCTGAAAGTTCAAAAATACAACCGTGAAAAACACAAAACTTAACCCATCGAAACCCAGAGTATTTGTCTTACCGGCTTTGCAAGGAGTATGGCAAGATATCCGAAAACAAAATCATAAACCATTTTTGTTCCGCTTTGCATTGTAATCCAGCCCACAACTTCTGAAAACGGGTCACGGTGAATGATTGCCATAAGTATCAGGTAAAACACGCCGATTATGTGTATTGTCAAAACCCCGAGGATAGCTGCTTTAGCCGATGAAATACAATTAAATTTATCCTTGAGCATAAAAGATACAATAAACACAGCCGGAACATAAGCCAGAATATACCCGAAATTATACTGGAACAAATACCCTATCCCGCCTCCGAGTGCAAAAACAGGAAAACACGTCAGCCCCAGCAAAATATATATCAAAACAGAGGTAATCCCGAATCTGCTGCCGATTAATGCTGCAATAAAAAGTATTGTCGGTATCTGTGGAATATAAAGACAGTGTTTTGTTTTTAAAAATTCAGGGTCAGCCGGATTCCATGACGAAAAAATATAGTGATGAAAATCAAGCTGGGTAAAAGTTGAAATAATAATCAAAAACACACACCAGCCCATAACAACAAGTGTACCCAGTGTTATGCGCAATTTTTTATTCTCTGAATTAAATGTATCCAGTTCGTCTTTCAGGCGTTTTGTATTCATGTTTGCTTAAGAGGCTCCTTAGATGCTTTCAAACTATTATACAATGTTTTGAATTTTTCGTACCATATATTTTCAGTAAACATAATCAGCGCATTTTCGTTATTGTCCTGATAGTAGCCTTTGCGCGTACCTATGGATTTGAACCCGTTTTTTTCATACAGAGATATTGCTGCTATGTTAGACTCTCTGACCTCAAGGGTAATGTATTTAATTTTGTTTTTATAACAATCATCGATAATCGCAAAAAGCAGATTCTGCGCTACACCCATTTTTCTGAAATCCGGATTCACAGAAAGTGTTGTAATATGTGCTTCCTCAAATATATGCCAGCAGCCGGCATAACCCATTAAAGTATCTTCGTCATTTAATGCGCAATAATAATGAGCGAGGTTGTTCTCAAGTTCGTTATAAAAAGATTCCTTTGACCAGTGGTGCTCGCCGTATGAGAGAGCCTCCAGCCTAACAACTTCGTTCACATCAGATTTTTGCATTCGTCTTATTGTTATGTTCATAGCAAAATTTTATCAAAACAGTTTTTTATAGTCCAGAAATAACCGTAAAATTTGTATTTATATATTTTATTTGTTAGAATACAGCTGTATATGTTTGTCTATATAACGGATTAGTAAAAATGTCAGAGTTTGAAATGCCAAAAAAATTTAAAAATCCTAAAAAAAACGGCCCGTTTAAGCAGCTGTTTATAATGTTTTTTTCTTTTATACTTGCAGGTTTTATCGGAGTAAACATGTATCTGGCTTCACAGCCGCCTATACAGCATCTTGAAGATTTTAAACCCAATGTTGTAACCAAAATCTACTCGGCGGATGGAGAAGTTATTAAAACCTTCACAGCGTATAAATTTGAAAAAGTGGAGATAGAAAACGTTCCGGAGTATATTAAAAACGCAATCATTGCCACCGAGGACAAAAACTTTTACCACCACCACGGCTATGACCCGATAGGCGTGGCACGTTCTATGGTCGTAAACCTTATGACAGGCGACCTGAAACAGGGTGCTAGTACTATCACCCAGCAGCTCGCAAGAATACTCTTTTTGAGCAATGAAAAAACCTTTGACAGAAAGATAAAAGAGTTTATTGTAGCAGCAAGAATTGAAAAAACAATTTCAAAAGACCAGATACTTGAAATGTATCTTAACAACGTGTATTTAGGCTCAGGCGCCTACGGTGTTGCCGGTGCAGCTCAAATCTACTTTAACAAACCGTTAAAAGATTTGACGCTCGCTGAATCAGCACTGATTGCAGGTCTTCCGCAGGCACCTTCTGTTTATTCACCATACAACAACAAAAAACTGGCTCTGCAAAGACGAGATCAAGTTCTTGGCAGAATGCTAAAAATGAGATATATCACAAAAGAACAATATGACGCAGCCAAAAAAGAAAAATTACACCTCAATCCAAACCCGAGTGTTTATTCTCTGAACCGCGCGCCGTACTTTGTTGATTATGCAATGAACGAACTTGAAGAACTCGGCTTTGATGAAACAGAAATTTCTCAAGGCGGTTATAAAATAACAACCACATTAAACTACAAAGCACAAAAAGCAGCAGAAAATACCGTGGTGAACGCTCTTGGTTCAGGCGGAAACAGACAGGCTGCTGTGTTTTCTTTCTCGCCTATTACCGGTGAAATTTACGTTTATGTAGGCGGAAAAAACTATTACAAGAGCCAGTACGACCGTGTAACACAGTCCATAAGACCTCCGGGGTCAGCATTTAAACCGTTTGTTTACGCTGCAGCTATAGAAAAAGGCTGGGGCCCCAACGATATGCTCGACGACACTCCGGTTAACATAAACGGCTGGCGTCCGCACAACTATAACAACAAATACAGAGGAAAACTACCTTTGTATATGGGGCTAACCCTGTCCTCGAACGTAATGGCCGCAAGACTCATAAAAGATGTCGGGGTGCGTTCTGTAATAGGCGTGGCACGTTCTATGGGGATTACAACACCGCTTGAATACGATATGACTATTGCACTCGGTTCTAACGGCGTAAAACTTTATGAAATGACTATTGCCTACGGTGCATTTGCCAACGGCGGTTTTAAAGTAAAACCTTATGCTGTAGAAAAAGTAGAAACATCGCGCGGCAAAGTTATTTATCAGGCGCCGAAAACAAGAGTTATGAAAGTGCTCAACCTGAACACGGCCGCAGTTGTCACAGCGATGTTAAAAACAGTTATCGAAAGAGGTACAGCCCGCGCTGCTAATATCGGAGTTCCGTCAGCAGGTAAAACAGGTACAACCGATGACAGCAAAGACGCCTCATTCTACGGCTACACTCCTGATATAGTAACAGGAGTCTGGGTCGGAAACGATGACAACTCAAAAATGGGCAGTGTATACGGAAGCACCATACCTGCTTCTATATGGAAGGCCACAATGAAAGTTCTTGTCGAAAAATTCGGCAAGTCTGATTTTGACTATCCGGAAATAGACCTGAAAAGATACGGCTCTGTCGATACAAAAACCATCACTGATGAAGAAGCTCTCGAGGCCGAAAAGCAAAACGAACAATCCGGTCCTAATATAGTCGGTGATGTTCTGGAAAAGGAACAGCAATCACAACAATCGCCAAACCCTGTATCTTTTAACAACACTTTCCTCGAACCGCAGGGCAAACAGCAGCAGCAAAAACCTGCGCTAAAACCGATTGCACCGTTAAATCCGCCTGTTCCGCCTTTGCCCAGAATGTCCAACTAAAAATAAAAGTCAAATAAAAAGCCCTGTATCGAAATGAATACGGGGCTTTTTAATTTCAATATAAATACTATACTACTCTGGCAAACTTCCAGGAGGCACAGGTTTTGGTCTTTTAGGCAGTCTGAAAGTGTTTGCTTCATCCTTTATTTTATAACAATAGTCACTTGCTGCAACACAGTTATAAGCATCTAACATTTGCTTTAACGAAGCATCAAACACTAGAGAAGAACGGTCAACAAGCTTTACCTCTGTATGACGCTTGCCACATGCATCGATTTCTTTCATAGAAGTAATATATTGTGTGTTTACTGCAATGTTGGAATTTTCAGAGTATATTAATCCCTTAAACGCCGGCGTATGGTTAACGGGTCTTACATTCATATATGATTCCTTTCCTTGATTCCTTTC